>CAYJSB010000056.1:0-4680 GCA_964372805.1 uncultured Candidatus Saccharibacteria bacterium
CCGCCGCCGCTCGCGGAGTTTACCCCGCACCGAGCTTCGCTCTGGTGCGGGGCTCTCCGCCCAGCAAAACATTCTTCTCTTTTCCTGATTTTGTGCGCGCCGGATTTTTGCTTCCCCGCCTGCGCCGAGGCTTCGGCGGGCAGGTAAAAAGAAAAGAAAACTTTTTTGCTGGCTTCTGCCTCTAACGACGCAGGCGGCGGGGCTGGCCTCTATTTTTTGGAAGAACACGGCGGAATTCCCCCCACACCCCCCTTCCGCCATTCCCTTGCTCGGACGGACGGAATTTTTGGCGACGTTATTTCTTATCTTCTTTTGGTCTATTCATGTGCCGTCTCATCTGTTCTCTGGTTGTCATTGTTTTCTCGTCGGCAATGTCTTTTTCACTACACTTTGGACACTGGTCTTTGCAAACAGGACAATAATTCTCTCCGCATTTCTTACAATCAATAATTTGAAATTGATGAGGCATAAATTTATACTGAAATCACTTGCTCAATTTCTTTCTCAACTAAGATTCTTGCTTCCTCAAGTTTTTGCTTTGCGTCTGTTTTTGCCTTATTTACGGAAATAACTTTGTCCGCAAGTTTTTTTTGCCACACAAGATCAGGCTTGCCATTTTTGTCTCGCGGAATAAAAATCGAATAGTTACTCAAGTCATTTGGGTATAAATGCCGCTGTGCGGAGCCAGAAGCTCTTTGATTGGCTTGCATAAGGCCGGGGGTAGAGTTCAAAAATAGCGAAAGATAAACAGGGTTACAAACGTCTTTTTGGGGCTGGATAATGAGGCAATCAATACCTGCAACCGCCTTATGCTTTTCCAGCCAGCAATTAGTTCTACCTATGTATGCGCCAGTTGCATAAACCAAAACATCGAATTGAGATAATCGTGCTTTGGCGTTTTTTTTGTCGTTGTAAAACTCATCGTTGGTTTTTGCCAAATCGTCAATATCAACAATTCCGTTAGCGGAAAGATTTTGACTATTCACAATAGAAATCTCCCCGTTTTCAACATAGACTGGTGATGCGCCCCGCTTAACTGTTTGACAAAACTCGCCAAGCTTCATTGAACCTGCTTTTTTCAAATGTTTTTCAAGATTTTCAAACTTTGGCTGATAAAACTCAGGGTCAAACCGTTCATCTGTGCGAATATCTTTGCTTGTCGCTGTATATTTCAAAATGTGTTTTGTCGCTACCTTGTCCCATTCCATTCGCTCCAACAATTCCCTCTCGGCTTCAGGATATAAATTATTTGATTGCTCAAAATCTCTTATCGCAGAAACTACAATATCGGATATTTCTTTTGCTTTTTTTGTAAGTGATTTCGGCAGGGGCAAGTTCAAAATATCTTTGTTTGCAAGTCGTGGATGCTCTGATCCACGCTGGGAGTGTTCAAAGATAAATTGAATTTCCGATGAAAGCAGATACGGGATTAGTAAATGTGGCGAAATTTTACCTTTTTGTCGCAAAACAACATATTCAGTACTTAATAGTGGCGGGTATTCTTTATTTGGAATAACACCAAATTCTTTTAGATAATACCGCAAGCGCGATACTGCAAAATCGTCTGGTTGTGCAATTTTTTTAGTACTTCCCAAATCGTCTACTGAATTTGCAATCTCTCCACCAGAGAATAGATTTCCAAGTGAATTGGTCAGATTATAAACAAAAGCCGGAAAACTTGTTTTTTCTTGTGAAGAAGTCAGATCAATTATTTCTGAAAATTCATCTGAAATCTTTTGTCCTGATTGTTTGCTAAGTTTATTTAAATATTCTAATTTCTTTGGATTATAAAATTGCGAATCCAAAACAAGATCTGTGTCTAAATTTGATTTTCTGGTTGCAAAACAAATAGCCATATCAATAAAATTTAATCCCTTCATTATCGCGAAATTGCTGGAACGCTTCCACAATTTCTCCCAAGTCAGAATCCACAATCGGCTTTTCTTTAAGAGGATCGAGAATCTCACCCTCGTGATCAATCAAGTGGCCCTCTTTATCGGTGAGATTTACATAGTTGCCAGAGTTATTTTTGCCGGAGCGTTCGCTTGTTGCCATAAAAATCGGATAATCGTCTATTGGCTTTCCAGCGATACCGCCCCACTTTTGCAGAAAAACCACGCTCGTTTTTGTACCCGTAAACGGCTTGAACGTATTCACATTTAGTCCGACTACAGCAAGAATACGACCCTTTTGCATAATCCATTCACGAAGTGCCTTTGTTCCGATGTTGTTGAGATTGCCCTGTGGTAAAACAATCGCCATACGCCCGCCCGGCTTCAAGAATCGCAAACATCGCTCGATGAACAAGATGTCGCGCTTCATAGAGTTCACATTGCGCTTTGCTTTTGGTTTTTTTTCTTCGCCCTCCTCGTCTTCATCATCATCTGCAAGTTTGCCGGATTGTCGGAGATCATAAAGCTCAAATGCCGAGAGCTGTTCTTTTCCGGTAATTTTACCAGCGAAAGGCGGATTGGTAAGTACCGCGTCAAAATCGCCGTCTTTTATATCACGCTTGAATGGACCAATGCGAGAAGCCGCTTCCGAACGCGCCCATTTGCGATAATCCAAAGAATCAACCGAGAAAACATTTGATTTCCCGTCTCCCGCAATGAGCATCATCACCTTAGCGACTTTTTTGAGTTTGTCGTCAAAATCAACTGCATAGATGTAACTGTTCGCATATCGGTAAACTTTTTCATTATCCGTCCACTTTTGTGCGTCGCGAACATACTTAATTGCATGGATAAGAAAACCACCAGAGCCACAAGCCGGATCAATTACTTTTTCATCCACTTGCGGATCAATCATCTTTACTGCCATATCAACGACCATACGCGGAGTGAAATATTGACCTTTCGCGCCCTTTTGTTCGGGATTGATGAGGTATTCAAATGCCGCGTCAATCACGTCAAGATCAGCATCGTGAAATCGTAAAGGTTCAAGTGCTGAGGCGCAAAATATCAGCGCGTCATCTTTAAGTTTTAACACTTCATCGGCGTCAAAAATCCCTTGCCATCCCGGACGGTTTTTGGCCTCTTGAAATAGTCCGTTGATTCGTTCATATACAGTTTCTGGATCGGCTTTAGGAACGCGAAAGCTCATCGGTGAGTTGTCATTTTTCTTAGGATCAAATTCATCGTGAAGTTTGGCAAAAAAGAGTTTGAAAAGTTCGTCAAAGGCGTTCACTCCGGCATTGGCAAGCGCTGTGTCCTCAAGTCGCTTGATGGTATCTTTAAGATTTTGGATTGGCCGAAGATCTTTTTTAGTGAGCGGTTTTAATACATCATCAAGTGCCTCACCTTTTTTCGGTAAACGCGGTATGTCGCGATAATGATATGGTTCGCCTTTGGTTTCCGGTGATTCTTCCCGAAGTTGAAAGGTTATGTCTTTGCCATTTGACCACGCTCCGAAATGTACGCCCGTTGCATTTAAGTATGATTGCAACTGCTCAACGCCAGTTTCTGCATCTGGTTTTTTGATTTCAAAAACAATATATTTGCGCGTGCAGGTGTCATCCGTGAAAACTACAATATCCGCTCGCTTGGAGTCATCCGATCCCATTTGGATTTTTTCTTCGACAGTTACTTGATTCAATGGATATTTTAGATAATCGCGTACATATGCAAGAAAAAGCTGGCGGACTATTTCTTCTGGCTTAGCCACAATCTCTTTTTGTCGTTTAAGACATTTAATGACTATTTTTCCATCTTCTCGTTTGAAAATATCAATCTTGGAAACCAGATTAAGAGATTGTAATTCCGGCTGATTGAAAACAACAAGCCCGTGTTTGATATCTGGGTGGCCAAAAATTTCATCTATGTATTGAGAGGTTTTCATAATTTATTTATTAAATTCTCGGAAGTGTCTGCCGAAAACTTTTTGGAATAGCACAGTTTTTTCGTAGAGCCAAGCAAAATAGTTTTCGGCTTCACTTTGGCTGAACAGGTCGGAAATTTCTTTTTTGATTTTGATACGCGAAGCAACCGGCGCGTCCACCCATTCGGCTTGTTCGCCAACTTCTTTTTCTATCTCATCTTTGCGCTCCTGCATAAACTTAAATAACTCTTTATTTCTGCTGATGTATACTTCGCAGCCGAGTAGGTTTTCTCTAGAATTGATGGTGAGCGCAACATGGGCTTCAGAGCTTCCCATGCTGACATCGTACCAATGTTGTGGGCGCGGCGTTTGTAGACGAATTCGCGTATCTTTTGCCCTGACGAAACCCTTAAACTTTGTCCAAAAGTCCAATTGTTGAAGTTTGGTGTCGCTCAATTCGCCACCCGCAGGACTTGCTTTAATTGCTTTTGCCCATTCGTTCGGACTAACCAACACATCAAATTTTGGGGCGGGTTTTGAACCCTCAATCTGCCAAAGCTCAACCTTGATGAGAAAGTACCCAGTTTTCTCGTCGGTGTGTTCGTTGAGCCACTCAACCGCTCGCTGATGTTCTTCCCGAACATCACGGACAACCCAAATAATTATTTCCGCGTCATAGCCGGAGGCATAAGTGATAATTTTTCCGAGATGGTCGTGATTAGTGTCTTCAAGTTGATTTTCAATAATGATTTTTCTGCCAGAGCTTTCTTCTTCCGCCAAAATATCAACCTTGAAATTTCCGACATTTGCCTCGGTTTTAATTATTTTTATATCAACGCCGATTTCTTCGCCGAGTAAATCAAG
>CAYJSB010000057.1:0-4562 GCA_964372805.1 uncultured Candidatus Saccharibacteria bacterium
CCCTATCCCGACCGCTCGTTTGACTATGTCTTTGTCTGGGGGGTCTTGATGCACACGCCCGATACCGAGAAGACCATCCGTGAAATTTATCGCGTCTTAAAACCTAACGGGCGAGCGGCGGCAATGATGTATAACCGCAATTCGCTCCATTTCCGGTGGTTTCTCTATTTTGGTAAGGGGATTCTGCGCGGCAAGCTCTTGACGCATTCGGTACAGGAGCTAGCCAATCGCTATACGGACGGCGCCGAGGTGGGTGGGAATATGCTGACGAAGTTCTACACCCCTTCTGAACTGAAGCGACTCTGGTCGGTCTTTCCGAAAGTAACCGTATGTACCTACGACAACCCCGATGTCTTAGATGTCTTTCCTCACCGATTCTTTCCTCTTGGCCGACTGTTGCCGAAGCGGCTCAAACAATATCTGGCGAATCGCTACGGACTCGCGGCGTGGATTGAGGTACAGAAGTAATGCTATGAAATTATTCTTAATACAATGGGGCGGAGATGAACCGGAGCTCCTCGATGTTGCCAAAAAACTTGAGAACAACGGTCACGAGATTCTGTATTGGAATCAAGGTGTTTCTCATCTTGACTGGTTGCGTAAGGACTTCCCGAAGACAATTTTCCATGACTGGCGCGACGCACTCCAGGGAATCGCACCAAAGGAAGTAGACGAGTCAGATTTTGGGGAACCTGATAGAGCCATACTGCACTCCTTCTCTTCCGCAGAGCCGTTTATATTTGGAATGATTACCAAACATCACCCCTCGTTTACAGAGGCGGAGAAACGGGAGTTCTACCGTAAACTTCTCAAGTATTGGAATGGGCTATTCAAAAAACTCAAACCTGAGGCGGTCATATTTCCGATGGCGCCACACACGGCGCCTGATTTCATCGTTTATACGCTCGCCAAACTCGCCGGCATAATGACACTCATGTTCTACGCCACTGATATTTCAGATAGAATGCTTTTCGTTGAGGACTTTGTGACAGGAAGCCCACTTCTTCTTCGGACCGCGGAAGCGTATCGTGGGAGGACTTTCTCGTGTATGGACCTTTCGCCCGACCTGCGAGAATACTATCGGTTGCATTCGGGCGGGAACTATATAGTGCCGCTTTCTTTGCGGATGTATAAAAAGAATTTTACCGGTAGACAGTTATTATTCCGAAGATGGAATATTGTCATTAAAAGCATCAAGGATTTCTCGCTCTTTGAAAAAGTATTCCAGTATATAGTCCGTCATCTCGGTGATAATCTTAGAAGAGAGTATAGGCGTGTCGCCACCTTTCCTGATCTGTCTGTTCCTTTTGTCTACCTGCCGCTTCAGTACCAGCCCGAAGCGTCAACGAATCCAATGGGCGGACTTTTTATGGATCAGTTATATATGGTAAAAGTAGTTTCTGAAGCACTTCCCAAGGGATGGTTCATTTATGTAAAAGAGCATCCGACACAATGGAGGAGACAGACAAATAGATTCAGCGCCTTCCGCTATAAAGGCTACTATAAAGCGTGTGCCGAACTTCCGAATGTCAAGGTCGTACACATGCACACTCCGACCGAAATACTTACGGCCAGATGCATGGCGGTTGTGACCAACACAAGTTCGGCTGGATGGGAGTCAGCGCTCCGACTTAAACCCACCGTTACTTTCGGCTATCCGTGGTATAGATTTTGTCCGTCGGTATTTCAAGTAAATGATGTCGTCTCCTGCAAAGAAGCCCTTGCAACGATTGCAAGAGGATTCCAGCCAACAGAGCAAGACATCATCAACTTTCTAGTCGCCCTAGACCATTCCAGTATTCATGGCTATCTTGAAGGGCACACGAAACAGCTCTCTAAGATCGCTCCCGAAGAAGCGACCAGAAATATCACACAAGTGTTCCTTGAAGCGCTAGAGCGATGAGTCTTTTCTGATCCGACTTTCAAGAAGCTCCCAGTCGAAAGGCGTGTTGATATCGGCGCTTTCATACTCCTGCATGATCAGAATCTCGACTTTATCACCGTAGAGATTCGGCTCCGATTCATATATGTTCTTAGGTTTGAACAGGTAAATGCAGTCGTTGCGCGAGTAGCCCTTGGGGAGATCTTGTCGGCGCTTCGGTATTTTTTTCAAAGGACCGCCGTCCCAGAGGACGACTTCTCCTTTCTCGTTCCGCCGCAGTATCCAGCCGGGATTATTGTTTGCAATGGCTTCATGAACGGTGACCACAGAGTCGGGGCCTTTTTCTTGAAAGATTTGTATCGCTTTATCAATCTGCTCCGCTGTGCGAAGTGGGTTCGTTGGTTGGAGGAGAGCAACGACATCGGGAACATAGTTCTCGTGCTCTTTAAGCCAATCGAGTGCATGTCGGAGTACGGGTTCAGTCGCGACCGTGTCGGTCGCAAGCTCTGCTGGCCGCATGAACGGGACTTCAGCGCCATACTCCTTCGCGACTGCAGCGATCTCCTCGTCATCAGTCGACACGATGACGCGTGTGAGCGTGCTCTGTTTCGCCGACTCAATACTCCAAGCAATAAGCGGCTTGCCGCAGAATTCCCGTATGTTCTTGCCTGGGATGCTCTTTGACCCGCCGCGAGCGGGGATGATGCCAAGAATCTTCATAGTTATACACCTTCTGTTTGTTGTTATTTCTTTACCACAAAAAACGGCTTCATTGAAAAAGGAAGTCGTTCTATCTTCGCATCCTTATCGGCGAAATATTCGTCAACCGCCTGCGTCTCTCCCGGGATGATGCCGTAATCATCAAGCAGCAAGAGCCCGCCTCGGACCAAGCGCGGCCAAAAGTACTCAAGCGCCACCTTACTCGGCTCATACAGGGTAAGATCGAGATTTATCAAAGAAACTTTTATACACTCGTTGTGTTCAATAAACTCCGGAACAGTTTTGCAAACATCGCCCTGTACCAACTCAATATTCTTATCCGTGCCCGCAGCTTTAAGCACCTGCATCAGTTGTTCCTTGCTGATGCTATCAGTTCCGGCGTGCGCGAGGAAATCTTTCATGTGCTCTTTTTCAAGCTCGTTTCGCTTGTTGGGATATCGCGTAAATGTGTCAAATCCAATGACCTTGCGTGAATGGGCGTTTTCCATAATGTCCCTGAACATGATAAAACGGATGAGTGAAGTGGCTTTAAACACGCCAAATTCCACAATAGCCCCAGGCAGGCCCATCGTCATCTTGTAGAGCTCATAGTGGGAAAGGATTCTGCTGATGCGGATTTTGTCGGCAGAAAGATAAAAGTTGTTTTCGTATTCAAACGCTTTTTTGAAATCGGGGAGTTTAATCATAGAGGATGCACTTATAAATAAGTTACGAATAAATATACAAAACCGCCGTTATTTCACAACCATTGACTGTGTGGAAGCGATATCAATAATTTTCTCGGGATTGTTCTTGAAGTAGTCCATAAAAGCCCGTTTTACTCCGGGGCAATCAACATTGTTATAGTCATGGCAAATGACTCTTCCCCCCTTGACCATTCGGGGCCAGAAGAATTTTAATCCTTCAAAAGTGCCCTGGTATATGTCCGTATCCAAATTAACAAGGCAAAATTTCTTATGTTTGACGGAATCGGCACTCCAAGGGAACGTTCCTTTATGTATAACAACATTCGGATATATGCTCAGATATTTCTTGACTTCGGTAACATCAACATCAGAAAGCCAGCCAGCCCCAACCAAATCCTCTCTGGCAACAACTTCTTCCGGTATGCCTTCAAATGTATCAAACAAATGTATCTCCTTATTTTTTTTGCGTTCGCAAAGAATTTTGGCTGACCCTCCTTTATACACCCCGACTTCGGCAACCTCTCCTTGAAGATTGCTCACCGCTTCCATAGATGAGTAGAGAGTATACTTCTCGTCATTATCCATATCGCACCGTTCTCCCATATCGTCAACCAATTTCAGAAACTCGTCGTCGTACTTAGAGAAGAGATGTTCGGCCCAGAGTAACGAATGTATATAATATACATTGCTGAAATTCAGCGAATGTAATTGTTCAATTATCTTTTTGAACATTGCACTCGCGACTACTACTGGCACCGTTTTTGGTTTTTTCTTCAACTCGGGGAGAGAAAGCACCCGTATACCGATAATTTCTTTCCCCCACTTGACTGGATTGTTGTCACAAAAAAGCATCTGTCTTTTCTTCAGACCTTTTTCCAAAAGGCTGAGAACGGTCCGCTTGCCGACGCTTCCCGCGCCAAAAAGAATAATGTTCTTCCTCTGGACATTTTTCAGAAAACTCAAAAGGTCGCGGCCTACTTTTCTATCTTTGATGTTTGTGTTGGTCATAGACGAGGGCTTGTACTCCCCGGTTACTTTTTATGGAACATGTGAGTCAGGTGTATAGTTACATAAGTATAGCGCATTTCTTATGCAGTTTCCCGTGGGCATTTTGCAGGGTCGGCTCTCGCCGCCAGAAGGCGAACGACTTCAGTTCTTTCCCACACACTGGAGAGAAGAGTTTGCTTTTGCGCGAAAGATGGGCTTTTCTTCAATTGAGTGGCTCTTTGATTTTGTGGACTATGAAAAGAATCCGCTCTTAAGCGTCAGGGGCA
>CAYJSB010000058.1:0-4555 GCA_964372805.1 uncultured Candidatus Saccharibacteria bacterium
TGAAATATCAAGGTCGGTCCTTGATATTGATAAAAAAGTAAGCCCAGCGCGAAACGCGCGGGGCTTCTAAGGTCTTGGTTGAGGTTTCACTTGTGCACCATCGCAAACACGGTTTGTTCGGGCCATTTGCGGCTGTAAGTGAACAAAAAGGTGCTTTCGCCTTTATAGGAGAAGAGGCAGGGAAACAGTGGAGCATCGTCGGTCGTGGCAATGACTTTCTTCGTCCCCAAAGCCACGAGGTCGCGCTCCGACAACTCAGCCACTTTCAGCTTGTGCTGCGAACCGAAACAGAGCAATTCTCGCATCGTCGCCGGTCGGTGAGTCGCAAGCAATGAGAGCATCTGCTCTTGGGAACACAACCTGACAATCACGTTGGTCTCCGTACTGTCACCGATCACTCTCCCGAGGCCAAGGCTGTAACGGATAAGGGAATCGCCGACCCCGCGCCATCCTTCCAGTGACGGCGGTTTGTACGGGAAACAACGGTTGGCAAGATCAACGAGGGATACGTCTGTGTCCACGCTGACCGCAAACTCGTCTGAGCCGAGCGCGTGCCGCACTACAACCGTCCCCGAGACAGCAACCTCCGACGGCGGAGCATAGCGATCAGCCGAACCGGCGGGCTCGGTCGGTGGGTATGTGATGACAAGAAACGCGACTACGACGATTACGAACGGCACTATGGTAGTAATCAACAGCACACTGTGTTTGCTGGATGTTTTCATAATTCAAAGAATCGTCAAAACTAGGCATTCGCCCGCTTTTCGCGCGTAATTGCTACCAAAAAGCTGTTTTGACTCCAGCGTGGAGTATAACTCATCAACGAAATATGTCAATGCCTGTGTGCCGCTAACGGTCGTTTACGAGCATCAGATCCTCGTAAAAAATATTAAATATGCTAGAATAACTTCATTATGAACAGTCTTTCAATTGAAAAACATGATGGGGAGATTGAACCTGAAGATATTCAGGCAATAAGGACCATTGCTAAAACTGCGCGTGAAGAGATACAAGCCGAAATGAACAGTACGCAAAACGAATGGACTGCGTGTTTCGCTACAATTGTTACAGGGATAAAAGGACATTTTGACTTATTCAAACTTAAAACAGAGTCTGAAGGTCCTCTTCCTCAAAACTATTCTGCTCTTGAAGCTAACGTGGTTGCTCTTGAGAAAAGATTAAATGAGATTCGAAAAGAATATCCGGGCGGCGCGCCACCTCAAGAAATTCAAGAAGAACTCCTCGCTACGATCGATACTTTCCGATAGGATTCAAGTGCAAAATATCAAGGTGGGTACGGAGAGTTTAAAAAGTTATTTACGGATTTCTTTCAACTCAATTTCTGAATGAAATATACAAAAATCGGCACCAGAATCAATCAGGGCAAAATATTTTACAGGACCACCCTGCAACGTCTTAATTTCTATAGGAATAATCGGTCTTAAAAAACCTCCGGATAATTTCTTATAACTGAACTTCATCAGGAACGAAAACCAACATACGGAATAATCATATCGGGCACGCGTGTCAAAACTGGCACCTTAACACCGTTTAGTTTAGCTTTCTCTAAAGCTTCCCTTGCGGTTTTTCCGCTGGCTATTACAGTAGCTTCGTCATCCTTTAGAGCAACCCAAAGGCCTTTATATTTGTTGGATATTTTTGTCCAATCTATACTCATAAGGTCAATGATAACAAAACAAAACAAAAAGTAAACAAGGTAATTGCGGTCAGGTACCATTTCCACTATATCACTAAAACTCTCCTCTCCCGCTCAAATTCTTTCAAAAGACCGAGCTCTTTTTCATTCCAACGTTTGCTCCCGTGCATTTTGTGCGGTTTGCAGAGAGTACAGCTTCACTTTTTCAGTTTGTATCGTTTCCGCATGAAAACAAAATCAATCTTTATGTTTTTCAATATCAACGAGAAAGTATGCCCCACCTTCAATCAGAAAGTAAAATCGCACATTGCGAGTAACTCGCGCTTGCCATAACCCAGACACCTCGTCGTACTTTTTCGCGCGCAAAGATGGATGTTGTATATCCTTCAATAAAAACTCCAACTGTTTAAAGAAAGCTCGGCGAACCGCGAGCGGTAGATTCTTGAAACTCCGCTTGAACCGTTCAGAACGACGGTGCGTCATGACTCAAGGTCTTTTCGCAATTCTTCAACAGAACGAAACTCTCTTACACGCCCGGCATATACGTCCTCCAATCCCTTACGAATACCTTTTGGCAACTTTGCAAGATGTTTCCGGTCAATTACCATTTGAGGCGACAGCGTGATTTTGCCGCCTTCAACGGTCGCTTCAAGAAAATCGCCGACGCGAAGCCCCGCCTCACGGCGCACCTTCGCCGGAATTACAATCTGATATTTATTTTTTATGGTTACTAATGCCATGTAGACAGTATACACCGCCGTACCAAAAGTACAACTGTCCAACTTTCCAACATCGTTGTATATTCCCCTTATCACACAAAAACGGCTCCGTTGAGCCGTTTTTGTGTTGTCTGCGTTTGTCCGCGTAAGGTCCGCAACTGTCTGCGTTCTAAGCCATCTTTACGTCAATGTTCACCCCGCTTGGCAGTGACATATTCGTCAACGCCTCAATCAATTTAGGCGACGGATTCAAGATATCTATCAACCGTTTATGCACTCGCATTTCGAACTGTTCTCGTGCGTTTTTATGAACGAAAGACGAGCGATTGACTGTATACTTTTTGATTTCCGTCGGCAGAGGAGTCGGTCCCTGCACCTCTGCATCGTATCGAAGCGCGGTGTCCATAATCTGCTTGACTGACGCGTCTAGCACCTTGTGTTCGTAGGCGCGGACGCGTATGCGCAATTTGGATATTGCTTCCGCCTTCGGCGTAGCTTTTGACACAGATTTTGCAGACGGCTTTTTAGCCGCAACTTTCTTCCTAGGCGCGCCGCCTTGCGGCGCGCTGGACGAGCGCCCTTCGGGCGCTTTAGTCACTGCTGTTTTAGCGGCTGTTTTAACGGCTGTTTTAACGGCTGTTTTCTTTGTCGTAATTTTCTTTTCGGTTGTTGCCATGTATTTCTGTTTTTCTCTACTTTCTACTTTCTAAGCAACAATCTTAGAAACCACTCCCGCACCAACGGTCTTGCCTCCTTCTCGGATAGCAAATCGCTGTTTTTCCTCAAGCGCGATCGGCGCAACAAGCTTAACATTGAACTTCGTGTTGTCGCCAGGCATAACCATTTCCACTTTTTCTGGAAGAGTTACTTCACCAGTCACATCCGTAGTGCGAATGTAAAATTGCGGCTTGTAACCCGTAAAGAATGGCGTATGGCGGCCTCCTTCTTCTTTCTTCAAGACGTAACATTCCGCTTCAAAATCTGTGTGCGGAGTAACCGAACCGGTCTTCGCAAGCACCTGTCCGCGATGCACGTCCTCCTTCTTTGTACCGCGAAGCAAAACGCCAGCATTGTCGCCCGCCTGTCCTTGGTCAAGCTGTTTGTTGAACATTTCTATGCCGGTCACTGTCGTTTTTGCGGTCGGCTTGATGCCTACAATTTCAACTTCCTCGCCAATTTTAACCGCACCGCGTTCAATACGGCCGGTTACAACAGTACCGCGCCCTTCAATAGAAAAGATGTCTTCAATGGGCATCAAAAACGGCTTGTCTATGTCGCGTTTCGGCAAAGGAATGTAGGAATCAAGCGTGTCTGTCAATTCAAGAACTTTCTTCACCCATTCGTCGTCTTTAGAAGTCGCTTCAAGCGCCTTGAGAGCCGAGCCACGAATAATCGGCACTGTTTTGCCGTCATATTCCTGCTTCGTTAAAAGATCGCGAACTTCCTCTTCAACAAGGTCAATAAGCTCCTTGTCGGCGACCATGTCGCACTTGTTGAGGAATACGACGACTTTCGGAACGCCGACCTGTCGTGCGAGCAAAATGTGCTCGCGCGTCTGCGGCATAACGCCATCAGTCGCCGCAACCACAAGAATCGCGCCATCCATTTGCGCGGCGCCCGTGATCATGTTTTTGATGTAGTCCGCGTGTCCCGGCGCATCAATGTGCGCGTAGTGGCGCAGTGGCGTCGTGTACTCTTGGTGCGAAAGCGCAATCGTGATACCGCGCGCCTTCTCTTCCGGAGCATTGTCTATCTCGTCAACCTTTCTTTCTTTGACGTCCTGACCGCTTAGCTTCAGCGCGTGAAGAATGGCGGCCGTGAGCGTCGTTTTGCCGTGATCAACGTGTCCGATGGTACCGACGTTGACGTGCGGCTTGCTTCTGTCAAATGTTGCCATGTTGTTTATAAAGTTATCGGTAACTATTCGAGTTTGAGGCACGACTAGATCACCTTACGGTGAACGTCCGAACCTTGCTTCGCAAGGCTATAGGAGAACTTTTCCCCAACTCGACGAGCTATTCGAAATTAATAATCCCGCTTCACGAACACAACATCACACCCGCGAAAAGCGGAGCAATGTTTAAAAGCGGTAAAAGGAATAGTAACAAAAAGGCCGTTAATACGCAACTTTTGCGCGGGTGGGCATAGCAAAAATCTCCCCGTAGGGAGATTTTTGCGG
>CAYJSB010000059.1:0-4536 GCA_964372805.1 uncultured Candidatus Saccharibacteria bacterium
TTTAATCACGCGCTCATCGTTTTTCCGATTCTGTATACTAACTTTTCTTATTAAGATATTCTTTTCGTGATAAACTACGTGGTAAAAAATGAGCGCGAGTCCCAATGAGTCATGTTGGGCTGTAACGGTACTCAAAAGCGAATCATCCGCGCATTCTATGCGTATATTCCAAGCAGAATCCGAAAACCAATGAATCCCCCCGTCGGCAAATACGCCGATACGATGCAACAGATGGCCCGCAACATGATTCTCAAGCCCGACATACGGAAAATATAAATCGCGAACCTGCCCGCGCATGTCAAAACCAACGAATATATTGCTATTGCCGAGGATTATCGACTTGGCCATTTGGTATAAATCAAAATTAAAAAATCAAAGTGCAAAAGTGAAATTTTGGCTTGATAATAAACCCCCGCTCGTCCATATCCCCGCAGCAAGCTGACGGGGTATTAGGCGAGCGGGGATTTATTTTGAGAACCTCTCGGTTCTCAACGCCCTCGGAACAAACCTCGGGCTGCTCTCCTCCACGGGAAAACTCCCGTTTTCCCGACCCCCTTCCCCCCGCCGCATTCATCCCCGCGGCAAGCCGCGGGGTATTCTGCGTTATGAATAAATTATCTAACCAATAGGCAGCCAACGTCTTTTTTGCAACTAATGTTCGCGGTGTCATTTTTTTAGGTTGCAACGCAATGAGCCAAAATTCTACTACGGGATTCATATTTTTTTCTACTTATTGCTTTCTACTTACTACTTACTAATTCGTAACGTAATCCTCTAACCTCTCCTCAATTACTTTAGCGGCCTCCGCAGCGGTATTTGATTTGTGCAATTTCTTTGCGCAAATAGCATCTCCAAGAATATTTTCAACCCATATGTAAAAATCATTTTTCTCTTTTGTCACGTGATGATTGAACTGCACGTCTGTCATGTATTTGAAAGCGCGAAGCAAATCTTTCAAATTTGAAAGCACAGGCCCTTGATGTACCCAGAAACACTTTTCATTATACGCATTCACTAGCGGAAGTTTTTTATCCGCGTCCTTAACCAACATTTTTAACAATCGTTTTTTAAGCATGCCCGGTTAGCAGAACTTCGGCTCGTGCTCCCGCACGACAAAGTTCTGTTGATTATAGCTGATAAACGTAAAGATTATTTTTCCCATCGTTTGTTGGCCTTATCGAACGTGCAAGCCGAAGTTTCACTACAGGGCATGATTCGTCCTCTCTATTCTAACCTGTAAATCGTTTAAAACATTCATGTAAGTTATAAACGCTTCATACGGAGACTCATACGGATTGAAATACTTATGGACATCGCCGTCATTCCACCATTTTGTGCACATGTAATAAAAATGATCGCTAGTCTGCAAGCGTCTCCAGTCCTCAAGAATCGTTTTGTCGCCTGATGCAAGCACGGCATTTTCAAGCGCGTAAAGTTTTTTTATCGCATCCTGTTGCATCGGATTATGAAGCCACGCTGACAAATCGCGCTCAACGTCGGCCCACGAAACAAAGTGAGGAATATCTAATTCTCCTACTGAACGAAACCGCGTCGCCGCTTCTGATGGAGTAACGAATGAATTGTCCGGATTCTTGTATATCTCGCCGGGCAAAGCGCGCAAGAATTCAAAAATTCCTGTATCAGCCCATTGATGCTCCCCAAATGTCTCGTAATCCATAAAAAGATTCACTATTTCCCCGTTCCCATTCACCGCGTTCACCCATTCGGCAAATTTGTCGGCATGAAGCGGATATTCGCTCCAGTCGCGCGAAGAAAAACGGAAAGCAATATCGTCCGAAAGGCGATAATTCTTCAAGAGAACTTTAATCTTTCCTTTAGGCGGATTGTACGCGAAATTCGGGCTTCTCCATCCAAGGATATGGTCGGCGCCTTCAGCAAGCACCGCGCGATAACCCATTTCTTCTGCTGAAAGTGCAAGCTCATTATTATAAATAAGCTCTGTATTCCTAAATACATGCGGTTCATACCCGAACAAATTCCACAGCTTGTCTGCGTGAAGTTTTACCTGACGCTTGAATTCTTCCCGCGAATATAGAAATGAAAGCGAATGGTAATATGTCTCCGAGAGAAATTCCACTCTTCCTGTCTCGGCCAATCTTTTGAAAGAATCAAGAGTTTCTTGGCTGTATTCTTCAAGTTGTTCCAGAAATACGCCGGAAAGCGAAAAACTAATTTTGAAATCACCATATTTCTCCAAAAGTTCGAGCATCAATAAATTTGTAGGTAAATACGATTTATTTGCGACTTTTTCGACTATTTTTCTATTATTCAGTTTGGAATCCGAACGGTCGTTGAAATACAAAGGGTCGTGTCCAATATCAAAAATGCGGTAGCGTTTAAGGCGTCGTGGCTGATGAACTTGGAAATAAAAACAAACGGCTGGCATGGCTGATTTTTAAGGAGTGGAGCGGCTAAAAAGAATTGGGGCTTTGTTCACGCCGCTCGCTCGGAAAAGAACAAAAGAAGCCTGTTCTTTCCACTCGCTCGCTAGCGAATAAAAATCGCCACCCCGTGCTATTTTTACTATTAAATTTTGGCTTTGTATTTAAAATCTTACAGAACATGGATATGTTTTGCGTCCCGCGTGGCCGAATAGGCCAATCCTCTTGGGCGAAGCGGGGCGCTCCTCACTAGTCTCGTAAAAATAGTACTGGGGTGAGACATATTGATATGTGATTTTTAATCTTTCCTCCATTCTAGCCTACTTTCTACTAACTACTTACTAGTAGTTGTTTATAAATACCAATGCACGCTTTAGCGGCTTTTTCCCAGCTGACTAAAGCTATTTCGCGTCTCGCATTTTCACGCATAGTGTCGCGCAGAGGTGAATTGTACAAAACGCCTATTATTGAGTCCGCCATTGCATCCGTATCCCAAAAATCAACTTTGATTGCGTGATTGAGTACTTCGGAAACTCCCGCTTGTTTTGAAATAATCGCAGGCGTGCCATTCTTTACGGCCTCAAGCGCGGTAAGGCCAAACGGCTCCGATACGGACGGCATTATGTATAAATCTGCCACTTGATACATCGCATCAAGCTCTCTTCCACGTAAAAAACCCGCAAATATTACCTTGTCGGAAATTCCGAGCCATGCGGCTTCGCCCATCATTTGCCGTTCCATATCGCCTGAACCTGCAATGACAAACCAAACATCGGGATACATATCAAGTACGCGCTTTGCCGCGCGCAGGAAATAATCCGGTCCTTTCTGCAAGGTAATTCGCCCGACGAACAAAACAATCTTTTTCCCATTTTGCTTTAGAACGGCTAAACGTTTAGCAAATTCCGCTGAACTCCGAGATGGTAGCGATGAATCAATTCCATTATGCACAACGCGTACTTTTTCGCCGTGTATCCCATAACGGTCTACAACCATCCGTTTAGTGAACTCGCTGACCGTAACAACGGCATCGGCGCCCTTCATTCCCTCCTGTTCAATTTCATACACTTCAGGATTCGCTCCGGTGCCTCCCGTTCGGTCAAACTCGGTCGCGTGCACATGAACAACAAGCGGTTTGCCAGATATTTTTTTCGCTGCTAAACCCGCTCCAAAAGAAAGCCAGTCATGCGCATGTATCACGTCAAAATCAAGAGTTTCGGCGAGTTCGGCTGCGCGCAGAGCATATAGTTTTACTTCTTCCATAAGCGTCAAGCCGTAGACTAGAGATTCTCCTCTTCGCAATTTTTCGTATGCATTTGAATCGATATAAGCCTTTAAAAGAGAATTTATTACTTTAACCGAAACGCCCGGCAAAAACTCGTCTGCGAATTTGAGATTTATAACAGAAGAAGCCACCGGCACTTTTTTCGGCAAAACAAATATCACATCCGCATCTTTGCCAGCAAGCGCAGTAGTAAGGCCGAGACATGCAATACCCAGTCCACCGCTATTATGCGGAGGAAATTCCCACCCAAACATGAGTACGCGTATTTTTTTGTTCTCCAAAATCAAGCGTTGTTAATCCAACACCAAAATGGCCCTTTAAAATCGGCCTCGGAACACATCTATTATAGCGCAAACACAATCTTCGGATTAAAAGGTGTGCATAAGGAAAGTATGTAAATCAAGATGTGTGGTCTCAACTACCGTCGCTGGGAGTAGCTATGACACCAGAGAAAATCTTGATCTCATCTGGGATTGAAGCTTACAGCTTCAGTACCCCGATTGGTTTTTTTGTTCGCACTCCGTGCTCCAGAAAAAGCTCAATCGGGCTTCAAATCCCGAACGAACGCAAAGACGTTTGCGTTCTTGAGCTCAAAACTCCGTATGGAACGCCCCGCGTACTTAATCTACTTGGTCACAAGTTACTAAATAGTTTGCTCTATGCGTTCGCAAACTATGTAAGTACTTGTCGACCTCGCCTCGTCTTTTCGCCTGCTGGCGAAACAGGACTGCGGCTTCAAAAATTGTCCGCAGGCAAAGCAGTTTGCCTGCTTTACACAATTTTTGACCTCATCGGGGATTGAAGCTTACAGCTTCAGTACCCCGATTGGTTTTTTTGTTCGCACTCCGT
>CAYJSB010000060.1:0-4500 GCA_964372805.1 uncultured Candidatus Saccharibacteria bacterium
GCCGTATTAAAATTGCAAATGGTGTTGCAAGCCGTATAAACCATTGCCGCTCAAAGCCGATGCGCATCCGCCGCATAATATACAGGGAACGGGTGCGGACTGCCGCCATCGCCAGGTCTTTAAAAAACGCGTCAATCCTGCGAATACGACCGGGGACGCCGCACACAGAAACATTCGGCGCGCCGTATTCTGTTTGCAAAAAGTCCTTTTTCTTTTCCGGGCAGACAATCACAATACGGACACCGGGTATGTTTTTAAGCATCCAAAAAAACGGCGCGGCAAAAATGTTGCGCGAGACGAACGGGTGAAAGCTGGTTATAAAAATGGTTTTCATAATCTTTTTCTTGCAGTAACCCAGTAGGTATGACTAGTCCACTTTAATGACGACAGCGTACAGCCTTCACAAAAAGGGAAAGCATATCCTCTGCAAACCGACTCCAAGAAATACGCGCACGGACAAAGTCATTGCCTTCACGGGAGATTTTTTTGTAGAGAACGCCATCCGAGAGAAGTCTTTTTAGCACATCCGCCTGGGACTGTGGGTCAACGGGATTAAACATCATCGCTGTTCGTCCCTCTTCTAAAATCTCGGCGCCACCAATTGTTCTAGAAATTGCCACCGGAAGCCCCGTCGCAAGTGCTTCAAAGATTACGAGCCCCCATGTATGCATATGAGCGGCCGCGACAAATATATCTGCCTCATTATAGTAACGCACAAGATCTTCATCGCTCACACGCCCGACAAATTGAACCACTTCTTTAAGGTTCAACTTTTCGACAAGGTCGAGAAGTTTCCGATGATACTCTCGCGCAGTTTGTTTATGCTCAAAATCGCCTATAATGGTAAGGTCAACCTTAAAACCCCCGTCGATCAAAATCCTCACCGCTTCAATCGTGTCCTCGAAACGACGATGAATGTAAAAAATTGCATGCGACAAAAGATGAACTGTCTCCCCGGGATGCGGCAGATTATGCTCGGTAAAGATAAAACGCTCATGGTCTACCCCACTCGGCACGGTAACGCTCGTCAGACCAAAATATTTTTTGACAATTTTACCCAATCGGTTATTTGGCACAACAATTGCATCTTGCGCCTTCGCATCGCGAATCACCAAAAAATCCTTGACCCAACTCAAAAAATATCGAAATGCCCCTTTTTTCTTTTGTCCAAATAATGGATCGTTAAACATCGTCCATCGCGCCGTGTATACATCATTTAACATAACGACGGATGCGGCGTGGGGATGGTGCTTCTTGAAATAAAATCCAACGCGCATTCCCCAGTTATCGCTGGGACTCAAAACTTCCGTTTCTGGGTCAATTATTTCTGCAACAGCTCGAGCAAGAGCACTCTCGCGTGCCGAAGCTATAAAAACGCGCGGAAGAAAGAATTTCCGGGCGCGAAGCTTTGCGATAGCATCGTCCGGCAACACCTGTATCGGAAGTGAAACCGTATCGGCGGGAAAACACTTTTCTTTGTCGTAAGCGGTCGTATAGATGGTTACAGTATGACCACCAGCAATGAGCTCTTTCGCAAGCATAAGACCTTGCCGCTCACCGCCACCAGAGACCAAAAGCCACCTTAAAATAACTCCTATTTTCATAGTATTCAATCGTGGCAACGCTCCTGTATCAAGAGTTGCATTTAGAGTTAAAACTCACCAAAAATTTTATTTGTTACGATGTTTTTAATTGTGAAATGAATTCTTTAATAACATCAATAGAGTGTCTAGAAAATACAGGAAGCACCGCAATCGCCTTCGTATTGTCGACATTGCCAGTAGAATACTTAAACTTCCCATACTCAGGCTCCTTTTTTAAAATAGCAGCAACCTCACTAACCCTTATACTAGAGGATGAAGCGAGATTATAAGTACCAGTGAGGTCTTCTCTTATACAAATTTTAATAAAAGATTCCACATCCTTATGTAAAACAAAGTTCCATTCAGAGTCTGGTGTCAGACTAAGTACTGGGTTCTGCTCATAAAGAAGTTTGTGCAGGTTACTGTTCTTCCGAGAGTCTCTACCTAAAAGATTAGTCGGGCGCAAAATGGTCCAGTTGCATCCATACTTTTTTACCAGCCCTTCCGAAATAAGTTTGGTCAATGCATAAAGACTATGGGTTTGATCAATACCAATCGTCCCGCTTTCATTATGACACCTATGAGGATTACTTTGTGAGTAAACATCAGCCGAAGAAAAATATATAAATTTATGGTGTGGTATTAGAAGAAGGCGTTGAGTCAAAAAGACATTATCATCCATGTAATCATAAAGATTCTCCGATGTAATATCGCGAATCGAATTGACTGCGCAATGAATGATAGTCCCAACTCCCTCGGCTTCAAGTCTTTTCCAACTCTCCGTCGAAAAATCACGAGTAATACAGGTACCGCCCATCTGACGGAATAGGTATGCACCTATACCACTTCTTGCGCCAGTAATAACAATTTTATTCACGATTCTTTTTTATAATACTCTCAGCTTTTGCAGCAGCAATATCTGCATCGAGAAGAATCTTTACCAATTCTTTAAAAGAAACCTTCGGCTTCCATTTAAGTTCTTGTCTTGCCTTTGACGAATCACCAAGTAGGATATCTACTTCAGCAGGACGAAACAGAGACTTTTTGATTTCTATATATTTTTCCCATTTGAGCCCAACATATTTGAATGCTTCTTCTAAAAACTCCCGGACCGTATGCGTCTCTCCAGTCGCGATAACATAATCATCGGGTGTCTCCTGCTGTAACATAAGCCACATCGCCTCAACATATTCGGGGGCGTATCCCCAATCACGTTTGGCATCAAGATTGCCGAGATAAATTTTATCTTGCATACCGGTCAAAATACGTCCAATTCCTTGAGTAATCTTACGCGTAACGAAATTTGGTCCCCGGCGCGGTGACTCATGATTAAACAAAATACCGTTTGAAATAAACATACCGTACGACTCGCGATAATTTCTGCATATCCAATGGGCAAACATCTTACTAACGGCATACGGGCTTTGAGGGTAGAATGGCGTTGTTTCCTTTTGGGGAACCTCTTGAACCTTGCCATATATCTCTGACGAAGAGGCTTGATAAATCTTTGTTTTCACAAGACCGCAATTTCTAACTGCCTCAATAACGCGGAGCGCCCCTAAGCCAGAAATGTTCGCTGTATATTCGGCGGTATCAAAACTTACACGCACATCGCTCATAGCGCCCAGATTATACACTTCGTCCGGTTGTATCTCGTGGAAACGGCGGCTCAAAGAGCTGAAATCACTCAAGTCCCCATAATACAAATGTAGTCGGTTGTGATTTTGAAGATTGTTGTTTTCATATTCATGGACAACACCACGGTCATCATTAATCACAAAGTGACTTGATCGGCGCACTAGTCCATGAACTTCGTAACCCTTCTGTAACAATAATTCGGATAAGTAAGATCCGTCTTGACCTGTGATACCTGTTATAAATGCTTTTTTCATGGTCATATTACAACAGTTACTATGCCTGAAACCTTCAACACGATCGGAAGCGAATGCGAAGCGATAATATTCATAATCGTCCCATTATATACTATCGATAATCGCGAGCAACCGCTCGCTCGATTTTCCGTCGTGGGAAAAACATTCTTTGTTCATAAGAGAAATTCGCTCTTTTGAATCACGGGTCCTGTCCTCATCATACAAACGCAAATAGGTTCCGATATTCCAACGGCGACGAAAGTGTGACAAAAATGGTTTTCATGGTATAAAAGAAGATTTCATAAAAGTGACAGGAGCGCATCCGCAACCCGCGTGCTCGCTTTGCCGTCCAGTTTATAACACAACTCCCTGCACATCCGCGCGCGCTTGTCGGCATCGCGCGAGGGGTCGGCGAGATAGTCGCCGAGTATCTTTTTGAGTTCGGGAAAGTTGAACGCCTCTTTGAGCGCGCCGAAGCGAATGACATCCTGAAAATGCTCAAAGCCGCGAAAACGCGTTATGGAGCGGTGAAACGGGCGGCGCGCATTGCCGTCAAACGGCGCGGCGACTATCGGCCGCCCAAGAATCGCCGCCTCCAAAAGAGCGGTGGAATATACAGCCATCACCGCATGCGCATAGCGCATTATATTTACGAAAAGCGTGAGCTCATCAAGGTACTTCGGCAATTTCATATCATAGAAAAAAACTTTTGGGTGCTCCTTAAAACGGTTAAACTTCGCGACATCAAACGCTTTATCTCTTCCGCGCGAGCCCAAGTATGGCCGCACTACCAAATAAGTATTGTCGCCATAGGCGCCCGCGTCAACCCCGTTAGAAGCAGAGGCACGCTGCCTGCCCCGTAGCGAACTGGTATGGGGCGAGCCCTCGCGGCTTCTAACGGGGTCAATCCATTTAAGAATCTCCGCAATAATATCCGGCTCATCAGGACAATATGCGCTTCCCGATACATACATAATATACCGCGCATCGGTCGGAAATCCCATATGCGCGAGGATTTTCTCGCGCGGCGCGGCAAAATGTGAATT
>CAYJSB010000061.1:0-4479 GCA_964372805.1 uncultured Candidatus Saccharibacteria bacterium
GACTGGAAAAACGGAAAAGATACGGCAGAGCTCGCGCAGGCGCGAGCTCTGCCTTTGGATATTTCCGGTTAAATAATTTTATAAAAGCGGAAAAAGACACTTGAATTTTTTTGCGATTTTGTGTATTGTCATTGCGGTGGATCAAACGTAAATGGGACGGGTACTCCTCGCCGGACCTTTTGGGCGATCTTATGAGTTTAACTAATTTATATGAATCAGAACGAAATACCAAAAATTCTATTTGTTGACGACGATTCATTTCTCACAAAATTACTGGAAAAGAAGTTCATTTCGGCCGGTTATGATTTTATGTCTCTTTCAAACGCGGAAGGGGATTTTGCTGGAATAGTATCAGAAATTCGCCCCGCCCTGATTTTGATGGATATAAATCTCAAGAAAAATAGGACTGGCGTTGACGCGGTGAAAATATTACAGGCTGACGAGCGTACCAAATCGATTCCTTTCATTTTTCTTACGAATGGCGATTTGCCGGAATCAGCAAATCTTGCCAAACAAATGTCGGCAGTCGGTTTTATAATCAAGGCTATTCTCATGCCGAATGAAGTTGTTTCGAAGGTACAGGAATTATACGAGGGGTTTATCAAAAAATAGGGATGGAAAAGATAAGATTTCTCAAGGAACGATTTAGGCGCTGTGGAAAATCGTACCCTAAAGCACCATAGGAAAAACCTTTCTCTCATAGCGGATCTCCTACCCACAACCCCTTTCACAACACATCCTTAAATACTGGAGTATTTAAGGATGATGTTCTCTAATTTTTATCTAACAGAAGGGGGCGCACGAATGATGCGCGAGTAGGTCTTTTTTCTTTTATAAATATGGACGTTTGAATGATGTTATTATATGGCGCATGAATCGATGGACCGTTATCGATAAAAAAGTCGGTGAGACGCCATTGCAGGCGCTAACGGCGTTTCGCAATAAAAATACAGGACTGCTCGGCGTTCCGCTTACATACGCAGGTCGGCTTGATCCGATGGCGGAAGGGAAATTACTGATTCTCATCGGTAATGAATGCAAAAATCGAAAAAAATATGACGGGCTCGATAAGGAGTATGAGTTTGAACTTCTTCTCGGTGTAAAGAGCGACACGGAAGATATTTTGGGTTTGGCGGAATCGTGCGGCGCTACCGCGTCAATTTCAAAGGCGCGCGGGCAAGCCGTAGCGGACGCGATGCTCGGCATACACGCCATGCCGTATCCGGCTTACTCTTCGAAGACCGTTGCGGGCAAGCAACTATTTCAGCACGCGCACGAAAATACACTTGATACGATTGAAATACCCACCAGAGATTCGCGGATATATAGAATCAGCTGTTTCGGAGTGCGTACTATTTCAGACACGGAATTATTCGAGAATATTTTTAGAAAACTAAGTCTGCTTTACCCGGATACGGACCCTCTGCGAGTGGGAAGCGATTTTAGAATAAATGATGTCCGCGCGAGTTGGCAGAGAGTTAAAAGCGATGGAGCGAAAGTTTATACGATTGTCGGATTCAGGGCGATTGTAAGCTCGGGTACGTATGTGCGGACGATCGCCGCACTAATTGCCGAGAAATTCGGAACATGCGGGCTCGCGTATTTAATCCGTCGAACAAAGATAGGGCGGTATCTTCCTATCTACAAGCGTGTTGGTTTTTGGTGGCAAACGTTTTGAGAGTTGAGCAGGTAATGTACGTATTACTACTGTCAGACATTGACACAGTTGGCAGTGCAGGATAGTTTATACAGTAGATATTCGCATAAAGTACGTTCTTCGCGGTTTACGCTTAAACCCAAACAGAAAGGCAGAATAAGTGAAAACAAAAGAAACAGAAAAAACTTTTACGACCCGTCTTGAGGAAGTCTTTAACGGTTGTCGTGAGGCGCTTTCGTCCCCCGAATGCGAGGTTGAGCCGGGCGAAATTATTCTTGGCACCTTGCAGAATCCTAAGGCGCGGGCGCTTTACTCGATGGCCCACGACATGAAGATGGTTATCAGTGCGCAGTTTAAAGAAAACAAACCAGAAACGCTTAAAGAGACACGCGAGTTGATCACTAGGTTCGCGCAACTAAGGGAGCGGATCGATATATTGGACAAAATCTTTTGGCAGTTTGTTTACGAGGAGTTTTCGCAAACCAAACACCCAAAGGTCACAACCGGAATCCGCAAGGGTTGGCAGGTGGTGATTTTCAAGTCCTCCAGTAACGACTCGGTGCTCGAATTCTTAATGGGCTCGTGAGATAATTCTGGTTACGTAATAATTAGCCGTGTTCAGTGGAACGCGGCTTTCTTTTTATCAAGCGGGAGAAGTCTTGTATAACATAGTGCTTTATGGTATTATGCATTCATGATTGATAAGAACAAAAAACTTTCTGATGTAAATACTATCGGTACTTCTACCGCCGATTTTGTCGAGTACTACAACCGGAATGTCCCCGAGGTTTTTCCTCGAGCAACGGTCAAAGCCGTTGAAAAATTCAAAGAGACGCACCCGACGCTTTTCAAACGGAATGGCGAGTGGACTATCGAAAAGCACCGCAAAAAACTGATGGACTGGCTTGCGTCCTACAAGGAAGAGGAATAAAAAAATCGGACTCAACTGCGAGTCCGATTTTGATTTTTTGTCGTGTACTCTTTTCAGAACCTGACCGGGCGATACCCGGATTGGCTGCTTGCCCGCACCGCCCAGCGATTGTCGTACGGGGCGACGATGAGCGTGGAACGAAGCCGGCTTGGATTTGGCATTCGTAGCAACCAACTCGTGTCAATGTAGAGTTTTGACCCATACTCCCGAAAGACGCTGTAGTTGGGAGGAGTGGACATCAGAACCCCCTCCTTTGTCCACGGACGGTTTTGAAAAACCTCGTAGAGGATGAGGGCCGGCTGGCTCTCATCAGTCTGACTACACGCGAATTGCACAAATGGCAACCAATGAATCCATTCGCCGATTTTCTCGCCGTTCGCGAGAATGAATCCGACTGGCTTCGAACGCGACTGGAGGGAGGACAGGTAGAGGATTCGAGAAGGACCACCGGGTTTTTCGTAATGAAGCAGTCCTCCAATGCGCTTCTTCTTCAGATCGGTGTCACTCATGAGTCCGCTGTCCTTGAAGTTTTCCCAGTACCCAGCTTTTCCCGCATCTCCGAGAAACGTTACAAATCTCCTCATGCTCTTCATCCCATCAATGCCGGGGAATGTGATTAGTTCGCCATTCATGCGTACATATTCCAAGCCCACGAGACGAGGCCGCTCACTCGGCAATTTGAGTATTCTGTTGCCGGCGGCGCACGACACCACGAGTTCCTGCGTGATGTAATTCACAATCACCGTAAAGATCGGAACGCCTCGCCGAATACAACTGATCGCCGACGTCGCGCCGGTGATTGAAACAGGAGTGCTGAATTTTTTTTCCCATTTTGCGAGAGCGCTTGATTCTCCCAAAATATCGCCGATTTGCCTTTTTTTGGGAAACCCGGACAGGAACTCCTTGAGCTGATTTGAGCGATCGGTCGGATCGCAAATGAATACCGTCCGGAATGTTTGGGGGTCGTTCGGACGGAATGTATCGCTGAAACGCATACCACGCGAGCCGATTTCTTCCGTAACGACCACCGCACCGGCATCGTACCTCCCGAGTTCCTCACAGATAGTGATTTCCGGCCCGGCATCCATGCCGAGAGTGTCTTTCTTGCCGTAGGCGGCAATCGGTCGCAGAGCATCCTCAACGGTCGAATGCCTGAAGTCGTAGTACGCTTTCAGAGCAGCCGAAATAGCGGCATTCAAGTGTGATATTTCTACGCCTTGCATATATGAGTCCTTTCTTTTTACTGGTGTGAATAAACACGCCACGCTGTTGATTTGTCAAGCTTTCTGACCAACACACTAGACCTTTTTATTAAAAATGCAAGGGCCTTTGTGTAACCATGAACAGGCCTAAAATTCCTCATTCTGTTACTCAACCTGTCGCCTCGTAGCTTTCAGCCAATGCGAAATGATAGAATGAAATCATGAATAACACTTACACTTGGTACCGGACGTTAATAAAACCATCATGGGCGCCGCCGTCGTGGCTTTTCGGACAAGTGTGAACGATGTCGTACGCAATTATCGCTGTTTCGTTCGGTACGGTTTTCTATAAGGTATTTACAGTGACTAACCTCAAATACATATTGCACTCGTTAATTAAATGGGCGCAAAATGAAAATTCATTGCAAATACACAGGGATTAAGGGTTTTTTGACCGTTTACGATCGTGCGGTAATGGCGGAGAGGGTATTATGCGAGTATCAACGAGCGTCAGACACCTAAACGTGAGACTCTAAACGCGGTAGACTCTAAACGGTAGACTCAATGATACTTGTTTTGGCATCCTATTATAATCTAACGGTCGTGTAATTATAATAGGATGTGTTTATTGCCCAGCGAGTGAGCGGAGAGAAAAAGTATCTTCTTTTTCTCTCCCGAGCGAGTGACGG
>CAYJSB010000062.1:0-4472 GCA_964372805.1 uncultured Candidatus Saccharibacteria bacterium
ATTGCGGAGGTGAGAAAGCGAATACTTGGAGTTTTCGCAAGACTCATTGAGGAATTTTGGAGCGGAGCGAACAAAAATCCCAATGAGTGGACTGCTTCTGTAAGAAGAGCTGGCTGGTTCGTCAATGACCCGAGTTTACGAGGGCTCTTGACGATGGCGAGCCGAGCATAGGAAAACCCCACGCTGGTGGGGTTTATCCGTGTTCTTGAAAATTCATTCTGAGCGTCACTTTGGCCCCACAAACTCATTCTTTACCACCTCTTTGTGCGCTGCGCGGCTGTAGCGCCGCATGCCCATTAAAATCCCGAGTCCCGTAAATTCTGCCAAGAGGTGCGAGCCGCCATAACTCATAAACGGCAACGTGATGCCGGTAATGGGCAGCAAACCTACATTCATTCCGACATGGATAACTATGTGGCTCATAAACATCACCGCAAGCCCAACGCCGAATAAAATCTCAAAATTCGTCTCACCGCGAATGCTGTTCGCCAAAATGCGCCACATGAGAACACCGTAGAGCATAAACAAAAGAAACACGCCTAAAAAACCCCACTCCTCGGCAAACGCCGCGAATATAAAGTCGGTCTCATATTCAGGAAGAAAATTCAGACGGGACTGCGTGCCATATCCGATTCCCTTCCCCATAAGCTCTCCAGAGCCGACCGCTATGGTGGACTGATACGCGTTATATCCTGCCCCGCGAATATCGGTGAGAGGGTTCAAAAAAGAAACGATGCGCTGTTTTTGATAATCTTTAAATGCGTAAAACCAGAGTCCGGAAAAAACCAGCGCGGTGGCAAGCACAACCGCGACGAGGTGCTTTTTGGAAATTCCGGAAACCATCACCATGCCAAGCCAAATCGCGAAAATAATCATTGCCGAACCGAAATCCGGCTGCAAAAAAACTAGGGCAAAAACTATAAACGCGTATAAGCCGGATACGAAAATATGTTTTATATTCGCGATCTCTATATGACGGCGTGAAAAGTATTTCGCAAGGATAAGAATGAGAACGAGTTTAATCGGATCAACCGGCTCTATGGAAAAACTGCCAATAGTAAACCAACTTTGCGTTCCTCGTGTCACTTCCCCCGTGGCAAGCAAAACAGCCAATAATCCCACGGCGACAAGAAATATTGAAACCAAAACCCCGGTACGGCGAAGGAAGCGAAAATCCACGAAGCTAAAGACGAAAAAAGCAACGATAGAAACTCCAGTCCAGGTAAGTTGCCTCGCAAAGAAGGAACTCTCTCCTCCAAATGAACTCATTGTAACAAGCCCAGCCCCAACAATCGGTAATACGGAAAATAAAAGAATCCAGTCAACCCGGAAACTAACTCGCGCATTCGCTGTTTTGGTGCGTTGAGCGCTTTCGGAGAGAATTTCCATCCCGTTAGAAGTTTACTGGCTGATAATTTTGCGCAGTGCGTGCACAGAACAGGTGCGTCCCGTTATTGACAAAGCGCTGCGCCGTAAAGATGGATGGAGCTATTCCTGCCTGCCGGCTCGCCTTGCTGAAGTTCCTGCGAAGCGGGCAGGCATGTGCATACTCGCGCTTCGTGTGGTATTTGTTCTGTAAACTTCTAACGGGGCTAATCATCTCAATAATTTACTCCCGGATACGGAACAGGAATTATTTCAATGCGAGCTGAAACAAAACCAAATGGCGCGGGCCATGAAAACTGTACACGCTCCGAGGAAAATGGAGCTAGTATGCCGACAACAGTCTTTGAAGCGGCTCTCGCATTCCCGCTTTCATCATATAAAATGGCGACAATCCCAAGATCTTTTACGGTGCGATTATCATCTTCGTTTGAGATACGAGCTGATAAAAGCGGAAGCGTATCGGCGCCTATCAAAAGCTGCTCAGTTATTTTGAATTCTGGAGCAACGGAAGAAATTATAGTCCATGCAGGCATTGAATCAAGAACAAATTCAACTCGCGCAGGAACGCGCTCGACTGTCCTAAAACCGCTTTCAAAAATCGGGACGATTCGCTGTGGCGGAATTGAAGCTGTTCCGCTTCTTTCAGAAACCAAAATATTATCCTTGTCGTATAGTTTGAATATATACGAAACGTCTTTCGCGCCGGAGCGCAGGTTCGGATTTTCTATGTAAGCCACAGCATTATATGTTCCACTTGAAACGGGAAACGCGCGCTTCCATACCAGCGCAAAATCCCTCGCCTGATTTTGACAAAGTTTGGTACATGGACCCCCGCAATCGACTCCGAGTTCGCCTTGATTCTGTTTGTTATCTGTACAGCTTGGCGGACTGTAGAAGATAGAAAAAGAATACCAAGCCAAAATAAGCACAGCTATTCCCATAAAAGCGGCGATTATAATAAGTCTTCGTTTGGCCCCCCAACTAAGCATGGGAATATGATAACAAAAAGTCGCTCGGATAGCTTCTTTTGAGAGACCGGAAAAATCGCCCCAGCGGGCGATTTTTCCTAATCCGCTCGGCTCGCTCTTCCGCCTCCGGCGGAAACCATGCCCGCTCGCCTCCCTGCCTACCGCAGGCAGGCTCGCTGTCTCTCAAAAGAACTATTCTCGCTAAGAGTTAACGAAACCCACACGAAAAACACTTGGAGTGTTTAACCTCCAAGTGTTTTTCAGTCTATAGTCTCTGAGGAATTTAATAAATTCTATTCGCTTTGTCTCTCTGCAATTTTGGTCAAAGCGCTGAACAATCTAACGTCGGGATGCTTTTCAAGGGCGTCAAGAGCCTCCTTTAATTCATTTGATGGATTATCTATCTCTTCAATAGAGTACGCGCAGTGAATAGATTCCAGCGCCGTAACGACGATTAGAACTGAAAACACGACTTTTGCTTTCATAAAGACCTTTCTCTTTGTTATCTACCACCACACTACCTGTGAGTAAGTATGCTGTCAAATTAAAAGCCACGTCTTGTTTACCGATTAACTTATACAGTAAGTTTCTTGGGGTGGCAGTACCATCCGAGTCCACCTCCGGCGGAAACGGGCACGTCGGCACTACGATGTTTAATGTATCCTGTCAAAATCTTGTGGGTATGGTCAAAACAGGTTGTTAGTTTCCTCTCTAGACCATCCTATTATAATCTAACGACCGTTAGATTATAATAGGATTGTCTTTTTCGGCCGAGCGGATAGTTCCTCTGTAATGGAGAGGTGTAAACAAAAATTGAGAGTTTAGTTTTGGCGGCTAGCTACTCTCCCCCGCCCTACTTTTGCCACTCACTTGTAGAGTACCTACAAGATGTTGTGCATTTGCGAACAAATATTCTCAAACGAACTAATTCGCAAAAGTAAGGCTGGGTACCACCCGAACAAACTGCGATACGCAGTTTGAACGGGCACGTCGCCACTACCGTGCTTAATTTACCCGTTCGAAATTCGCTTTGGAATTTCGTTCGGGCTGCTCTGTCCCCGGTAGTAGAGCAGGAGCTCACTACGGGACGCGGTCGGAATGCGAAGTCCCGTCACTAAAAATCAAGCCTTATAGACTGGCGACTAGCTACTCTCCCCACCAAAGGCAGGTACCATCGCCACTACCGTGCTTAACTTCTCTGTTCGGAATGGAAAGAGGTGTATCCACGGCGTTGAGTCACCAGACTACAAGGCTCGAAACTATAATAGGGCCTTAAACGAACAGCTTGATTTTTTAGTGCGGGAGGAAGAGGTGTTGCCACCGCGTTAAATCACCAAGACACTGCTTTTAATCTTTTTGAATTAAGCCACCCCGACAAGTTTGCGAGGCAAACTTAACGGGCAAGCAAAACAAAAGTTTTCAATTTCTTCTGCCAATGTCAAGGTCGAACCTTGACATTGGCCTAATGAATCAACCCGAATGAATTTTCTGGAAAAAATTCAAACGGGCAAGCAGATATTTTTTCTTTTCGCGTACCGTCCGCGTTTTGTCCCTGCCTGACGGCAGGCAGGCGCGTCCGTTCCGCATGGGGCGTGACGTTCACATTTCCTAATAGGAAGGTTCGACGAATTAGTACTCCTCGGCTGAACCCATTACTGGGCTTACACCTAGAGCCTATCAACGTGGTCATCTTCCACGGGTCGTGCCAATGCAAAGCATTGGCCGCGGACTTACGCAGACTGGACGCAGACAGTCGCAGAAGTCCTGCTCACCACGGAAAGTGGTAATACAGTTCTGCGTAATTCTGCGTTCGTTCTGTGATGTTCTGCGGTCAGTGCTTCGCACTGACAGATTCCTAATCTTGAAGACGGCTTCGCTCTTAGATGCTTTCAGAGCTTATCCGTTCCCAACATAGCTACTCGGCAATGCCCTTGGCAGGAACAACCGATACACCAGAGGTTAGGTCATTTCGGTCCTCTCGTCATGTTTACTTCGTAAACCGCAGACTTACGCGGACTTAACGCGGACAGTCGCGGAAACGAACTCCTCTGTCACCAGAGGCATAGACTATATCTTCATCCAGCACCACTTTTGATTTTCAAGGTTCAACCTTGAATC
>CAYJSB010000063.1:0-4415 GCA_964372805.1 uncultured Candidatus Saccharibacteria bacterium
TTCAGATGGCGCCAGCTCAAGTAGTTGGCGCCTCTTTCTTTTTTTGAAAGGACAGCGTTAGAAGTTTTTTCTCGAGAGCGAGAATTTGCCGCCAAACCCCAGTAGCACAACAGAGCTGACTACGGGGCACGGGAAAAACCCCAGTAGCAGAAACTTCGTTTCACTACGGGGCGAATAATGTGCGCGGCGAGGAGCGAATTCCGTTCGAGCTATTTTTAGAATACTCCGTAATGCCAAATTCAAATTTATTATTTTGAATTTGAATTTGGCATTGAGCCAGAGATTCGAACGGCGGAGCCAAAAATTTTCAGCAGAAAATTTTGTGAGCCGGTGCCCAGACCAAATTTTGGCGACGGCAAAAATTTGAGTCGCGGGCGAATCTCGCTCCCTCCGCACTAAGAACCTGGTATCGGCATGACTCACATGCCTAAGACTGTGGGGCGACCCACAAACATTTGATTATATAAAAAAGACCAGTGACACTTCCGCATCACTGGTTTTGTTGCTTCGGAATTTTCGTTCAACCTGCTGGCGCGAGCATCTTGGAGGTGCTCGCTACTCGATGTTGCCGAAGTTCGTCGAGAATTCGGCTGATCAGGTCAGGGTTCAAGACCTTGGATTGGTTGATTTTCAGACCGTTAGGGTTCAGGTATTGCGACGGAAAGCTTTTTCGATCCGCAAAATCCTTTGTCATGGCTTGCTGGATTGACTCGAGTATTCCTTTGACTGCCTTGACGGCATCCTCCACTTTTCCAGCGAATGGTTGCGATGTGAGCATTGGCTTGAAGTTATGCCCAGGGCCTCGGAAGATTCCGATGGCGAACTTGTCGCCGGGTTTTGCTTGTCCGACCGTGATCTCAAGATCCCCTGGATTTGTGAAAATTTCCAGTGCGGTAATCATGCTGATCCCCATAGTCTTTTCCTTTCCGGTTGATTGTTTACTATCTGACTACGATAATATCAGACACCCTTGAAATTGCAAGGAAGTGACCCTGACCCACATGCCTCAAATTCGTAAGTGACCGAAGCCTCGGAAAAGCCTTATACTGTTTCAAGGAGCTGGGTACTTAACCCGAATACACCGCCAGTTGGGAAATGTGGTAAAATAAAACTGCCAAAGAACCTGTCATGCCGGAGGCAAATCCGCCTCCGGCGGAAAATCGTATGCGAACATCGAAAGAAAGTTGAAAAAACTCGGGTACAAGAAACTCATAGCCGCTTTATGAGTTTATCGTTCCGGTTGCTCCAACCCCCATTCCAGTATTCTATAGAATTGTGGAATAGCATTTTCTCAAAAAGACCATTGTGAATTGTGCCATTGACATCTACATAAAATAGTTATAACCTCCATGACAAAGGAGTTGGATCTTTGAAAACCAAATCTGCGGTTGCAAATGATCTTTTCTAGACGGCAACAATCAAACATGAAGGGAAAAATATGAAAAACCAGACGCACACGCGATTGATATTTGAGGAGATTCTCTCAGCAGAAAGGATGAAACAGTGGGGCTTCCTGGCGCATGCAATAGCGAATGGACTGATTGACGGCGAACTCGCGTGTGAAATAATGAGGCGCCCAAACCGCTGCGGCATTGACTTCAACGCCCAGCCGAATTGGCCAAAAGGACACCATGCCTATGAGCAGCGAAACTAGACAGCCGAATCCCGGAGCAATTAGGATCCATCCCGACAACATCGGCATTCCTTCTTTCGAGATGGGCAGTCCCGGAATCGTACAGATGGAACTCTTCGGAAAATGGGTCGATAGTGGCGAAGCAGACGGATTGTATTTCCGAAAGTACCAAGAGCCGTTCGTGATCAGGCTCTTTGATAAACTTGAACGGGACGCGAACCGCCGTGATGGCGAACTCAACTTCATCGACTTCGGCGAAAAACTGACGACGCCGGAATTGACTCCCGAGATAGTCGAAAAGCAGATGGAGCAGCTTCATCGGAGAAAGATATATCCACGGGGTATGCTGAGTCTCGACTGGGTCAGCGAGGCGCCTCCCGGCACGCCGCCCTTCCCCGAAACCTGCAGCAAACCACGAAATCCCGCTCCCTCGCTTGAGGAATTGGAACTCGGATATGAGTATTAACCCGCGACAAGAAATGTCGCGGGTATTTTTTTCTGATACCGACAATGCTATGCATTAGCAAAAAAATTTTGTAGTATTAAGAATTATATGGAAGAACTTGAGCTGACATATCTTGCGAAAGAATTGCCGAACGGTTTTGAGAAATCGCCGTCGAGAGAGATTTTGGATATCTATATTCCGTCTTCCATTGAGCACCCCGTCTTGAGAATCAGAAAATCAGGCGACAAATGCGAGATTACGAAAAAAGTTCCGATTGACGGGGACGACTCATCTCGCCAGCTTGAGACCACTATTTCACTGACGCAAGAAGAGTATGAAGAACTTTCCGAGTTGAAAGGGAAGAGAGTAAGAAAGACGCGATACTACTACCGCGAGAACGGAACGGGTTATGAAATAGACGTGTTTCGTGATGGATTGGATGGTTTGGTGCTCGTCGATATTGAATTCGATTCGCTTGAAAAGAAAAATTCATTCGTGCCGCCCGCGTGGTGTGCTTCCGAAGTGACCCAGGAAGAATTTCTTGCTGGCGGAATGGTGTGCGGAAAATCGTATGCGAACATCGAAAGAAAGTTGAAAAAACTCGGGTACAAGAAACTCATAGCCGCTTTATGAGTTTATCGTTCCGGTTGCTCCAACCCCCATTCCAGTATTCTATAGAATTGTGGAATAGCATTTTCTCAAAAAGACCATTGTGAATTGTGCCATTGACATCTACATAAAATAGTTATAACCTCCATGACAAAGGAGTTGGATCTTTGAAAACCAAATCTGCGGTTGCAAATGATCTTTTCTAGACGGCAACAATCAAACATGAAGGGAAAAATATGAAACCTCAAAATCTGGGGCCACCTGTCATTAATCTGAACAAGAGACCAACGAAAGGTAAATTGGTAGTACGGCCGCGCCACTATAAGCTTCTTGCGTCGATTATCGTTCTCGCAATATTCGCAAGGTGGCTCGCTGAGCAGACCCCAAAAGTCTGCCTCATCGGGTTGACGGGGCTTTTCGCGCTTACCTTGCTCATTGCCCTCGCGGCGTTTTTCAAAGCTTATGAAAAAGAAAGCTAGGAAATGCGCCAAAATGGTAACGCGCGTTCTCGTGACGCTCGTGTTGGTGATGTTTTTTGCGACATGGAATTCGCCTGTATATGGCGCAAGTGAGAATGACGAGAAAACTGCGCAAGTTGGACTGTGCGGGTTTATAGTTGGCGGTTTTGTAATTGCGGGAGGAGCATATATAGCTTACAAGCTTTACAAATGTGCTGAAAAGCTATTGTATCCGCCGCCACCTCCGCCGCCGCCTCCGGCGACAACGAACTCTCCGCCGAGGACAAACAAGTTGATGAGCATTATTGCAAGCGCAGGCAGTTCATCGTTTGTTGTTTCCGATCCGCTCAATATGGATTGGATTGCGCTCCGCGATATCTCGCAGAACGGATGGTATGACTGGGAGGGCAACCTGTACACGTTGGCATTCGGCGGTTCGATTACGAACGTACCGATCGGAACGAACACGGGCTGGTTTCAATCAAGTCCCGACTTGAAGACGTGGACGAACAGTCCTGTTTCCATCATTGTGTATGTGAGTGAAACGCCGTTCGGTGTGCAGACAAACGTGGTAACGGTAGTGTACGACAACGAAAGAATTCCGTTTGCGACGAATTGGTCGTCGCTTACGGTTTCGGGCGGAAACTCGTACTCCACGCCTATCGCTTCCGTTACCGGCGTTCCGGTTCGGACGAACAGAACAAAGCAGTTCTATCGGACACTCGTGACTCCGTAGCGGATCATAAAAAAAATCACAGCGCTTCCTTCTGGAAGCGCTTTTTCTTTTTAGTTCTATTTCCTATCAGTTTATTTTATTGTAAAACAATAGCTTTCCACACCCCACTGACAACATCCTTAAATACTTGAGAATGTAAGGATGTTGAAATAAGTGAAGTGGTGTACACTGTAGGCATGAGAAATATTAAGACGGCAAAACAGATGGAGCGACACGTAAAAGGAATTTCGAATCATCATCGCATCGCGATCTTACTTTTTATTGCGGGCAATGACGGCGTTACTTTTGAAAACATTGTCGATGCACTCCGCGCAAATGAGAAGACGATAGGAGAGCATACGCGACGGTTACACAACGCCGGACTAATCAGTAAAAAATATCACGGGAAGTTTGTTGAACACTCTCTTTCGCCGTACGGCAGGACATTTGTCCGTTTTTTAAAATCATTTCAGCGGTTCCAATAACATCCTTAAATACTTGAGAATGTAAGGATGTTATTTTAAGTTAGTCGGTTCGAGGGCGTGGATGAATGTA
>CAYJSB010000064.1:0-4413 GCA_964372805.1 uncultured Candidatus Saccharibacteria bacterium
GCAAAAGCGTTAATAAAAAGTGAACTACTTCACTTTTTTAGCTTTTGCCGGTCGCAGCATTGTTTCGCCAGCAGGCGAAACCGCGAGACGGGGTCGCGAACACTTACATTTTTCGGTGTGTCTGCAACACCGAAAAATTTAGTGATTCGTGACCAAAAACCATTCACGGGAATCGAAAGGGCTGTTGGGTTCCCGCGGAGCGGGATACAGCCACCTGCGGCGGTAGCCGAGATTCCTCGTGGGGGCAAACGGCACAAAATAAAACCGCCGATGAAGGCGGTTTTATTTTGTGTTTGCCCTATTTACAAACGCAGCTATCCGCGATTTCATTCTCGCGGCCGTATTTTTCTTTATGTATTTCGTCTTCATTGCCTTATCTATCGCACTGTACGATTGCGCGAGAAATGCCATCGCATCGGAAACCTTGCCAGCTTTTACAAGCTGATAAACTTTTTTCTTGGTTGAGATAATCGCGTCTTTTCGGCGCAGATTGAAAATCCGCTTGCGGGCGGAAACGCGGATTGCCTTTTTTGCCGAACTTGTTATTGCCATAATCTTATAACCTGTAGCGTGTAACTTGTAACTCGGAGCGTAGGCGAAATCCTAGCAGAACAAACGCAAAAAGGCAATGGCAACGTTTCCGTGATATCATAAAATCATGATCTCAAGACTTCATGGCACCGTTGCGGAAAAAAACGCGAACATGCTGACCATTATAGTCGGCGGTGTGGGTTTTTCTGTCTCGGTACCACGCGATACCGCCGAAGCGGCTCGGTTGAATGCGGAAATAAAACTATTCACGTATCTTGCGGTACGGGAAAATGCACTGGAGCTGTACGGCTTTCCCGACAACGACACACTCGTCTTTTTTGAACTGTTACTCACGGTTTCCGGCATCGGGCCGAAATCGGCGCTTGCGATTTTAAATATCGCTCCGGTTAAAACTTTGCGCTCGGCAATCGCTTCAGGCGACGCTTCGCATCTTACAAAAACCACCGGCATCGGCACGAAAAAAGCGGAGAAAATAATTCTTGAGTTGAAAGATAAAATTGACGTACTTGAGAGCGAACTCGGTGGGCATCGCGAAACCGCCGACGCGATTGACGCTCTGCAAGCATTGGGCTATTCGCGACGCGAGGCGCAAGACGCGCTCAAAAAAGTTCCGCATCTCACCACATCTACTGAAGCAAAAATAAAAGAGGCGCTGAAAATATTGGGAAAGTAAGTAGAAAAAATATGGGTAGTAAGGGTAGAGGAGCTCACCATTCTTTAAGAACGTTATAGCGTTCTTAAAGAATGATGCAAAAAACGCAAAAAGAAAGCCACCCCTTCCGAGAGCGGCTGAAACCAGAACACGTTAACCTGTGGCACCGATTTTTGATGGCCCGTGTGCAATCTTCATTTTTTGTGGATTTGCCATACGGCATCCTTTCTTTTTCTATGAACGAGTGCGTGAGTTGGAGCACACACCTGACCCCCTTAACCGGTCTGCGTTAGCAGATTTAGGCCGACCGAACCATACGATTCGGAATTTAGCCCCTTATTCCACCCATGATTCTACACCAAGAGTCGGTATTCTGTCAATATGTACTAACTGTACGCTATAGCGCGAAGTTAGTACACATCAAAGCTTACACTTGCAAACGGCTCTGTATAGAGCTTTTTTCAAAACATCGTGCTAGTATGGGCGCATGGAAAAAGTGCTTCGGACAGTAAAGCGCATCATACCACGAAAGGTTTTTTCCGCATTGCAACCAAAGTATCATCTCGCGCTTGCGTGGTTTAGTGCGCTTCTATTCCGCTTCCCTTCCCGCCACATCAAAGTCGTCGGCATCACAGGCACAAAAGGGAAAACTTCTACGGCAGAACTTGTGAACGCGATACTCGAAGCGGCCGGGCAAAAAACGGCGCTCGCCGGCACTCTGCGCTTTAAGGTCGGCGAAAAATCCGAGCCGAATCTTTTCAAAATGACCATGCCCGGCCGCTTTTTTATCCAGCGTCTCTTACGTAAAGCTGTGAGTGCAAAATGCGACTGGGCGGTTCTCGAAATGACAAGCGAAGGCGCAAAGCAGTTCAGGCATAAATTCATAGAACTTGACGCGCTTATTTTCACGAATCTCGCGCCGGAACATATTGAATCTCACGGATCATACGAAGCGTATCGAGACGCAAAACTGCGCCTCGCGCACTCGCTTGAACAATCGCCAAAACCAAACCGATGCATCATCGCAAACGCCGACGACAGGGAGTCCGACAAATTCCTTTCAATAAATGTTCCGCGCAAATTCCCTTTCCGGCTCCGCGACATCGGCGCGCACAAACTCACCGATAACGGCGTTGAGCTTGTATTCAAGCGCGAACACATACACTCATCCCTGCGCGGCCTTTTCAATATATACAACATTATGGCGGCCGCGACTTTCGCTGACAGCCAAGAAATCTCGCCGGAGGCCATCAAGGTAGGGGTTGAGGGGCTTAAGGCAATCAAGGGCCGCGCCGAGGAGGTGCGCGCCGGACAAGATTTTGCCGTTGTTGTTGATTACGCTCATACGCCAGACTCGCTTCGCGCGGTTTATGAAGCGTTTGAAGACAAGAAAAAAATCTGCGTTCTTGGCAACACGGGCGGCGGGCGCGATAAATGGAAGCGGCCGGAAATGGGGAAGATAGCCGATGAGTTTTGCCACCACGTTATTCTGACCAACGAAGACCCTTATGACGAGAACCCGAAAACAATCGTTGATGAGATCGCCGCCGGCATGCAAAAACAAAAACCGGAAATTATTATGGATCGCAGGCTGGCGACAGCAAAAGCGCTTCGCCTCGCGCAAGAAGCGGGCGGCAAAACCGACGAACGAAACGATTACGTCGTTCTCATCACAGGCAAAGGCACCGACCCTTATATCATGGGGCCTAATGGTTCAAGAATTCACTGGAGCGACGCGAAGGTTGCACGCGAAGAAGTGCAGAAAATGCTAGCTCGCGCGCCGCATAAAAAGTGATATCATAACGTCATGCCGCCGTTCTCACCACCGCCACAGCCGCCGCAAGGCCCTTCACCATTCGGGCCTCAAAAACCGTTAGGGCCGAATTTTGATATGCAAAAACTCGGCGGGGTGGACCAACAGACCAAAAACATCATGCTGTTCGCGGGCGTCTTTTCGGTGTTGGCGCTCGTGGTTCTTTTCTTCGTATTTTTCGGCGGAAGTAACGAATCTAAGAAAGCGGCCACCTCCACCGCCACTTCAACCGAGAATGTATCAACAACAACTGCCGAAGCGCCCCCAAAGAAATCATTTCTATCGGCTCTTTTGGATCTTCTGTCTCCTCCAAAGAACATGGGGGGTGGTAACTCATTTTTTAATATAGCCACTAGCACGCCAAGAACCACATATACCCGGGAATCGCGATCGACTGTAACTTCGAGCCGTACTACAAACACAAGAACATCCAGGAATAATACTACCGCAACAACAAGCATCCCGGCTGAAATTCCCACAAAACCGCTTGTCGGAATTTATAGCGAACTTTCATCGGCAGAGGCTCAACTTGATTTAGAGTTTTTCAGAATTGATGTTCCGTCTTCCCCTCTCCGTGGGGAAATATGGATTAGCAGTATTCGAAGAGCGACAAAGCCCGACCAAGAATATGTAACGATATCAACAGGCAAAGATCTTCCTGCGTCAACAAATATCACTGGGATGACACTAAAGAGCGTAGTAAGCGGACAAGTTGTCCAAATAGGAAAAGGTGTCGGACTACCAATATCGAATGATTCAAACACGCCAACCGAAATTTTCATAAATCCAAACCAAAAAATTATCGTAGCTACCGGAGCTTCCCCGCTTGGTTACTCGTTCCGCCTCAATCTCTGCATCGGATATTTTGAGCAATACCAGAACTTTACACCGTCGCTTCCTCAGTCGTGTCCGTATCTTAAAGGCGAACCGTGGCCCGCTCCGCCCAACCAGCTGCAGGATGCGTGCCTTGATTATGTAGAGCGATTCCCCAGATGCACAATTATTACTGCGCTTCCAAAGGCAACCGCGGATGCATTGAATGACGAGCAGGAATACCGATGTTTAATGTTCATACAAAATAATACAGGATATCAAAACTGCGTAAGCAAACACATTCAGGGCGCGAATTTCCACGGCTCCGATTGGAGAATCTATCTCAATCGAACGGCATCGCTTTGGAAATCAAAGCGAGAAATCATTTGGCTTTTGGATCAAGACGGAAAGTTTGTATCGCAGTATAGCTATTGAAGTCGCTCGGATTGCTCTTTTTCAAAACGCACATATCCGCCTGCTGGCGGATTGTTATGCTCGCGCCGTCAGTCACAGGTCTTTTCCTGCTGGAAAAGCCTGCGACCCCTCCTCGCGCTGCCGCGCTCCGGTCTTGCGCCCCGATGAC
>CAYJSB010000065.1:0-4326 GCA_964372805.1 uncultured Candidatus Saccharibacteria bacterium
TTCATGCGCATCGCTTTTGCGTTAAAATAGCTTTGAGAAACTTCTAAAAACAAATTACTACCGTTGCATCTTATTATTTAGAGCAACATATGCACTCCAAAGAAAGACGATGAGCGCATAGAACAATAGTATATTAATAATAAACTGCGGCCAGTGGAATGTCGGAAAATCACCCCATTCGCCCTCAAAACAGGAAATCTTCCATGGATAAGGAGGATCACGATAATATAGATCGCTCTCCACAAATTTGAGCGGCCATCCACAGGAAAGAGCGCGAAGATCGTCTTTATTTAATACTTCTACTTTTTGCTGACTCGCAGTTATCCAGACAGCAACAAACGCAAAAATAATAAAAAGTATATGGAGTAAAAATTTCTTTCTCATGTGCTCGCGTTGTTACAGTGTCGTTCCGCACGCTTCGTTTGAGTACGGTGAACTTCCGACGGCGTTGACAGCCTTCAAGCGATAGCAATACGTTGTTTTTGAAGCAAGCCCTGTATTATTCCAGTACCAGTTTCCTGTTTTGTTGAGTATGCCGAATCCGCCAAGCGAAACCCAGCTCCCGCCAGTGCCTATTTTTCTTTCTATTAATATATTAGTTTCGTCGTATGTGTTGTCAGTAAAATTTACCCGCAGGCTCGTCGCCGTTGGATTCGTGACTGACACATTGCTCGGCGCTTCAGGCGCTTGACCTTTATATGTCCATGATTGTGTTCCCGGGACGGCCGTGCTCCACGAAGGAATGATGGTGTATATCTTGTATTTTGCCGAGCACCATGTCGTATAGCAGAAGTTTGGATTGCGATACCCAACCTGTCCTTGGAGCTTAAATTTATCAGAGGTGTCATTGCCGTTTGTTGTTCGAATGTAGGTATAGTGGTTTATATTTGCCGGTATCGCATTTGCTTGTGCGGCTCCTATGGTATAGGAGAGCTCGTCAATTTCACAGCTCGTTCCGCTCTCCGCCAATCTTGTATCAAGGTAGGGATATGAAGTCGATGGCCACGTCGTCGCTGCGTATGTTGTTGTTGGATAACAACCGGGGTACGATGTACTCGCTCCATTCAAGTATGTTTTTCTGTCATAATTGTAGAGATACACCTTATGCTCATAGGTTTCTTCGGACGCAAAGTAGTTTGCAGGCCATTTCATGTTTTGCTGGGTATACCGACCGCCAGAAGCTGATGGATAAAAATATGCAGTACCAGAAGTCGGGAGGGATAGATACATTGGTTGCGTTTGGGCGGCAATAGTTATAGCTCCATCGCCCAAAAGACTTGCTTCCTTTGGTCTCGCCTTGCCATTGACTCGCGAAACGGTAGCCGCTTGCTCACCGGCAATGTCCACCTTACTTACTTTTATTTGATTGCGTATTCCGTCAATACTGCTCTTTTGCCCTGTTATTGTTGCTTTTGATACTAAAACAGTTTCTACGCTTTTTTCATCATCGGGTGATAATTCTTTAACGCCTTTAACATCCGCAATAAGCGCTTTTCTGTTTTGTACATAATCTTCTTTTATATTTTTACTACCGTCTTTATTATTCACAACATAAAAATCTTGGATCGCCTCCCCGCCAAACATGAAACTACTCTCCAAGATTATTCCATCGAGCGGATGATTTGCTATGATGGCAATGAATGCGTCAAGGGATACAGGCGCGTCAAGCGTTACCTTTATTGTCTGGCTTGATGCGGCAACTGAAATTTTTCCATTAGTAAAGTACAGAAGGGCAATGGCTACTACAACAACTAACGATAACGTTCCGAAGAGAAAAGCTTTCTTGTGCGTGGATAAAGATACATTATTGTTCATATTTTTTGGTAATTAATTTTATAATTTTTGACTTTTGATATATTTAGCATATTATTTATTTTAACGCAAAAGCGATGCGCATGAATATACTCGCGCAGTCCAAAACCGAGTCCGCGAAGCGGCGAGGCAACCCCCTCTGAAAAACGCGGAAGTATTGTTATGTGGAAGTGGTGGGAGATTTCACTGCTCGATTTTGAGATGGCCCTAAAGCACTTCGTGCTCGGGCACCCTAAACAATAATAATTGTCGGGCTCGCCCTAAAAACATTCAGGTTCACTTTGCGTCAATATGGTTCACCCGAACAATATAACCACCCGAAAGGTGGTTGTATTGTTTTAGGGTGGAAGTGGTGGGAATTTCACTGCTCACTGTACTAAAGGAGATGTTTGTTTCTAAAAGCAAAACCTGAACCGGATTTAAGATATTTTTCAAAATTGAAAGCTCCTGCTTTGTTTCGGAAACCGCAAAACCAAACAATTTCGTAAGGCGTTTTCGATTGAGTTGTTTTTACTGTATGCCAATTATGATCTTTCAGTCGCTCTTTCAGATTTTCTGTTACGCCCGTGTAATAGCTATTGTCTTTTTTACTCTGCAAAATATAGACGTAATACATAAGACGAATTATATCAATATAGCCCTCCTTCGCATAAAGCTACGGAGGGCACTGCTTCGTAGAGACAACACCAAGTCATTCTATGTGGATAATTTTTCGTTTTAGTGCTGTGCACTGCGAAGCTGGAAAGGGCGAGAGAAAATGCCCTCCTTCGCGTAAAGCTACGGAGGGCACTGCTTCGTAGAGACAACACCAAGTCATTCTATGTGGATAATTTTTCGTTTTAGTGCTGTGCACTGCGAAGCCTTGGCGAAGCAGTGGAAGTGGTGGGAGTTGAACCCACGTCCGAAAATGTCAGTACAAAGTTTCTACAAGCTTATTCCTATATCACTGCAAGCAGTGATCGGACAAGGATCTCTTTTGGTTTAGCCCGACGAGGGGAGAGAACGAACCTCGCGTAGGGCGAGCCTTATGTATAACACCGGTAACTCTCTATAAGGCGTCAAGAGGCCGATGAGCGCGAGGCTTAAGCGAATGCAAAAGCTGGTCGTGCTGGTGCAAAATTTTGTTTTGCATCTAGATGGTGGTCTGTTTTACGAGGGTCCTCCTCGGCTTGCTGCTCTGTAAATCAATTTCCGTCAAAGCCGGACACTCCCTAGAACATCGCTTCGCGATGTTCGGGCGACCCGACCTAAATCGTTTTCGATCGGTCAGGGTTTAGCCCATCATTTACTTTGGGATAGGCAGTTATTTAAAATCTTCTTTTTGAATCTACCACCCCAAAGACTTTTCAAAAATCGTTCTCGTTTGAACGCCTCACTTTCGTTATTATACTCTTCTTTATAGATAACGATGAGAGGGCGTTTATGTTTCGTTGCGAGAACAGATCCAGAGTTATGCGCGCGTAATCTTTGTTCAAGATTTGTCGTGCATCCAGTATAGAGTTTCTTGTCTTTTTTACTAAAGAGAATATAGACAAAGTAACTCATCTACTCTTTCAATCGGCGATTGATTTCGCGTTTGGTTTCTCGGTTTTTGATTTTCTCTCGCTTGTCGTATTTCTTTAATCCCTGCCCGAGACCCAATTCCACTTTGATCAAGCCGTGCTTAACATATACCTTGAGCGGTAGAAGTGTCAAGCGGTCGGATTCCATCTTTCCTCTTAAGGATTCAATTTCTTCTTGTTTCAAAAAGAGTCGTCGGGTGCGCGTAGGTTCATAATCTTGAGGAGTATTATTTTCTTGATACGGCGCGATATTAGAATTTAAGAGCCAGACGCCGTTTGATGCAACGCGCGCATACGAGCCCGCAAGCGTCATTTTTCCGTTTTTGATTGATTTCACCTCGTAACCTTTGAGTTCAATTCCAGCTTCGTAGGTTTCGAGGATGTTATAGTCAGCACGTGCGCGCCTATTTTCGATTGGTTCGTTCATAGATTTATATACAGAGTATCATAATTGCCGTATTCGTTAGGCGCTGGTGCTTTGTTTAAACAAAGCGCTTCGCATTGACGGTCGCCTCATTGAATAATCAAGCGCCTTTGTATGGCGGAAGGAAATGTTGTTTGTATTTTGGCTTGCGTCGCGACAGAGATGAGCTGTACGTTTTATGGACGACTGGTTTTTTTACCAAGTTTCTTTTCACGAAACTAATCATTGTCGAACTTACATCAAGCTCTCTGCCGATTTCTCGGTAACTTAATTGTCGTTTAAGAAGGATTGGGATTGCGAGGCGTTTCTCGAGTACGGCCATCTCGTTTATGGTCAGAAATGCGCGGAGATTTGTGATAAGCGCATCAGTTGTTTCTGACACAACAATCTTCATTTTAAAATTGCTCCACGCATTCTTCCGCAGTTCTTTGTCGATGTATTTCTTATTAACATTTACCATATCGTTATCATATCATTCTGCTTTGTTTAAACAAAGCAGCTCATTTTCGTATGAAGGCTTTGTTTCTA
>CAYJSB010000066.1:0-4223 GCA_964372805.1 uncultured Candidatus Saccharibacteria bacterium
ACGAAATTGCTGCGATACAGCTCGCCAAGGACAAACCGCCGGTCGGAGTGGCAATAAAGGCCGCTCCGCAGCCCGTAACCGTTGGCTGACCCCTTTGCAACCCCCGCGCCGCGTTCACTTTGTGAACGCGCCGCTTTTTATTTTGCCGTTTTTCCGCACCCTTCCTTCCTCATACGCTACACTGTTGGCTTATAGCCAACAGTGTAGCGTATGCACACAAACTTGTGTTCGACATCTATATCCTTAGATGTCGAGGTTCGCGTACTTCGCGTTTGACTGGATGAACGACTTGCGCGCCGGCACATCGGTGCCCATAAGCATATCGAACACCTTGTCGGCATCCTGCGCGTCATCAATATGCACCTGTTTTAAGATGCGGCGCGCCGGATCCATTGTGGTCTCCCAAAGCTCGTCCGAATTCATTTCTCCCAAACCTTTATACCGTTGTATATGTAACTTATCGGGTTTTTTCACCCCGCCCGAAGCAGGACGCGCTCCGGCGTCCGCGGATTCTAATGGGGATTCTGTCGGCTCTTCAGCATCCGCAATATCTTCATCGGAAACTTTTCCTAACGTCTTGTCACGTTCCTGCTCCGTATAAAAATATTGAACCTCCTTTCCTTTCTTAACTTTGTAAAGCGGAGGCTGGGCGATATAGACAAAACCTCCGTCAATAAGCGGTCTGAAATATCTATAAAGAAGCGTCAGAATAAGCGTTCGGATGTGCGCGCCGTCAACGTCCGCATCAGTCGCAATAATAATTTTATGATAGCGCAATTTTGAAATATCAAACGTATCTCCTATGGCCGTACCGATAGCCACCACAAGATTCTTTATTTGCTCCGACGCAAGCATCTTATCCAGACGCGCCCGCTCGATGTTTAGAATCTTTCCGCGTAGAGGCAGAATCGCCTGGGTGCGCCTGTCGCGCCCCATTTTCGCGCTGTTGTGAACAAAAACGCCGCCAGCCAACGCAAAATTGTGCGTTCCGTTAACCTCCAAATCGTATACATCCTGTCGCTCTTTGAGTCGCACCACTCGCTTGATTCTGTGGTTAAAATTCAGAACAGTTTCCTCTAAACCCTTGATTGTAATCCTGCCGCCAATTTCCGAAATTTTTCTTCTAAGCGGCATAAGTGAATCTTCCTGCGAAAGTTTTATTGCTTCTTTAAAACTCCCATCGCGAAGCATAAAACGATGATCAGGCGTACAAATTATTTCTTCTCCATTATCGAGAAGAATCTTAATAAGCTCTGCGTTGGTTTTTGTCTTGCGAGGATTTTTAATGGGCGCCACCGCAACCCGACCATCTTGACCGATTGTGTAGCAATAATTTTCTTTGCCGCTTTCATATTCTTTGACTAATTCTTCAAATGAAAGCTCCCGACCATCAACAAGCGCCACCTTTGTATCTCCTGACAAACAGCCCCCTGCACTGTCGCCTTCCACCACGAAAAGCTCCGATTCTGCAGGATCGTTTGACTGGCAGTCGGCAAGCTTGCCGGGCAATGTCATTCCTTCAAGCGCACCCTTGCGCAATACGGAATCTTTGGCCGCCTTTGCCGCCGTGCGCGCCCGCATAGCCAGAATAATCTTGTTTGCAATAGCGCGCGCGTCGTCCGGCTTCTCTTCCAAAAACGCCGCGAATGCTTCTGAAAATACAGTGGCCACAGCGCCCTGTGCCTCTACGCTTCCAAGCTTCGCTTTTGTCTGCCCTTCAAATTGAATCTCGCGAAGTTTGACCGAGATTGCAACTGTAAGGCCCTCCAAAACATCGTCTCCTGTAAAACTATCTTCGCCGTTTTTATTCAAATTGTTCGCCTTAGCGTAATTATTGATTGTGCGAGTCAGCGCCGTCTTGAACCCAGTAACATGCGTCCCGTGCTCCGCATTATAAATATTATTCGCAAACGGCATGATGCGCGAAGATATGTCGTCAACATACTGCATGGCGATTTCAACAGACTCAACTCCCTCAACTTTTTTCTCCACATAAAATACATTCTTATGAACCGGCTTGAATGTTTTGTTGTAGTAAGAAACGAGAGACGCAAGACCTCCTTCAAAATAAAACGATTGCGACGGCAATTCCAAACCGAGCTCGCGAACGTAAAATACGTCAGCCAAATCAATCTCTCCCTGAAATTCCCGCGCGTCAAGAACGGTGATTCGCAAACCTCGCACGAGATACGCCTGCTGACGCATGTGACTAACTACTTTATTATAGTCAAACTTGATTTCTGGAAATATGGCGGAGTCGGGCTCAAACGTCACAACCGTGCCGTGCAATTCTGTCTTGCCGACCTTCTTGACTCGTGCTTTTGCTTTACCTTGTTTATATTCCTGATAATACATTCCACCATCCTTATACACTACAACTTCGCAAAATATGGAGAGAGCGTTAACAACCGACGCACCGACTCCATGGAGGCCTCCGGATACTTTATAACTATCCCCGCCGAATTTTCCGCCGGCGTGCAAGGTCGTCATAATCGTTTCCAGAGCGGAGACTTTTGTTTGCTTGTGCGTGTCAACGGGAATGCCTCGGCCGTTGTCTGTGACCCGAACGCGATTTCCGGGCAAAAGAACAATTTCAATATCATCGGAAAAACCGCCCATCGCTTCGTCGCGCGAGTTATCGAATATTTCGGTGATTAGGTGATGCAAACCGTCCGGACCGGTCGTCCCGATATACATTCCGGGGAGCTTGCGCACCGGCTCAAGCCCTTCAAGTACAGTAATGGATTCCGCCGTATAGTGGTGCCCGGAACCGCCTGCCACGTTAGAAGCAGGTCGCGCTACGCGACCGTTGGTTCTAATGGGGTTGTCTTTACCTTCCTTTTTAGATTTTTCCTTGGCCATAACCACGAACGAAAACTAAATATTCATGCTCTACTGATAAATACTTTATGCCCTTTTTATACCGCCCTAAACTGCAACAAAATGGACCTATCGCTGCTTTTCTGACGTGGCAAGAATAAAAAATGCGCCAGCTATCTGACCACTCCATTCTATCAAATCCACTAGGAAAAACAAGGGTATTTTGTGCATAACATATAGTGTGTTTTGGGCTCAAAAACTTGACAATATATATTGAATATGATACCATGCTCCGTGGATAGTAAGCCGAGCTACCACAGCACGAGAAGTGTTGCGCGTAGCAGATGCTCGCGCAACGGGCCGGAAGCCCCTCTGCTGAAAATTACGGCATCGAAAGGTCATTAACACAACAATGAAAGCAAATACAGGCGTTTACGCCATACATCCGAGAGTTGTCCGTTGGATGACACAAGCATGGTCATACCAAGACGCGGAAGAAATGAAAAACCGAAACGAAGGAAAGCGGTGGTGGAAGCTTCATGCGCTTATCACCATCTTCATCATCGCACTCTGGCTTTTCCCCACTGCGTTTCTGGAAAGAAACCTGGTATTGTGTCTACTCTCCTCAATGATACTGGCCACTGCCGTCCTCATCTATCATCAGATCGGACATATCCAGTACATGCGAAACTGCGATGACACGTGGAAAACATTGAAGCATGAAGCGGTGAAATTCCACAAGGCGATGCACATTGAGCAGTGGGAGATGTCTAAACTCTCCTATGATCAAATCGTTGAGAGAGCAAGGAGAGCTCTTGTTAACGTCGCGAAACTGATACTCACTGCAGAAGAATGCATGCGGTCCGAGCTGCGAAGAATCCTGTCAGAGAAATTTGACATGGCAAAACTCTGTATCGGAGGGCGTGCTGACAACTGCAGAGGGTACCGATTCTTCTACGACATGGCCCATCTGGAGCTTCATATCTCCGTAGGCTATTCGTTTGAGTATTGCAAAAATGTCAACATGGTGCGCATTCATTTCAGCGAACCGTTCATGGGCAAGCTACCTCGTGGCCACTTCACTCGTGACATAGAGTACGAAGCCATACCGCCGTTTGTCGCTCGTTTGTTGGCGATGGAAGGAATCACAGAGGTATTCTTCCTGCGCGGAGACAACTACCACGTTTCGCTCGTCAAAGCGTCCCTGACAACGTGGAACGACGAACTCTTGCGATCGGTGATAAAAATTGTCCGAGAGGAATTCTTCCCTCTGCGGACGCTCACCGAGATGGCGATACCGAGAACTCCGTCGCAACACCCACAACCTGCGTAACAAGCATACGCATCAGCGCCCGACACATTCGTGTCGGGCGCTTTTTACTGTAAAACATCCCTACACGCAT
>CAYJSB010000067.1:0-3960 GCA_964372805.1 uncultured Candidatus Saccharibacteria bacterium
AGGATATAATACCCCCCCACCTGAGTTGTTGGGGGGTTTTAACCCCCACCTTGTTCCCCCCCACCAACACAACTCCTTCCTTTTGGGGCGGGGCCCCCCCCCCCCCCCGACGCCATTACTCTTCTCCCCATATATCCCGCTCGTGAAAAAGACCCCGGCGATATCAATTCGCAAATGGTCGTTGACGAACTCAAAAAAAACGGTAAAAATGCCCACTTAGTGCAAACCTTCGCCGAAGCCGCCGCGCTTGCAAAAAAACTCTCCGGCACCGGCGACCTCATTCTCACGCTCGGTGCTGGCGACACCAACAAAATCGCCGATTTGTTGGTTAAATAGATTTATGGCAACTCTGTATGTTATAGGCACGCCGATAGGAAATCTTGAAGACATCACGCTTCGGGCGCTGCGCGTTTTGAAGGAGGTGGATGTGATTTTGTGCGAAGATACGCGCATAACGAAGCGATTGCTTGAGAGGCACGCGATCGCTAACAAACAACTGATAACTTATAACGAACAACAGAGCGGAATCAAAACAGAGGAGATTATTAGGTGGTTGGAAGAAGGGAAAAATATTGCACTCGTGACGGATGCAGGAACGCCTGGAATCTCTGACCCTGGGGCTAAGTTGGTAAGTTCGATAGTTGATAAGTTTAAGGTTTATGACCCGAAACTCACAAACTTACAGCGAGCAGAGCGAGCGGAACTTAAAAATGTACCAACTATCATAGCCGTGCCTGGGCAGAGTGCGCTTACCGCCGCACTTTCAATCGCGGGAGTACCGGTACACGATTTCGTGTTCTTGGGATTTCTCCCGCACAAGAAGGGTAGGGAAACGCTCTTCAAAGAAATTGCCGCGTCAGAGCGCGTCATGGTTTTTTACGAATCACCGCATCGGATTTTGAAGACGTTGGAGTCTCTCAAAAAGTCTTTAGGTTCAACCTCAAAGGCGGGTCTGGAGGTTGAACCTAAAAGAATAACAATTTGCCGCGAACTTACCAAGATTCATGAGGAGGTAAAGAGCGGAACTCCCGCCGAGCTTTTGGAGTTTTTCAAAGCCAATCCAGAAAATGTGAAAGGGGAGTTTGTCGTGATTGTTACAAATTAAATCCGCCCGTCAACAAGCTCGGGGCGGATTATTTTTTTCCAAGCGCAATTATTATTGCGCGAAAGAAACTGAGTTTATGCAGTTCCCAATATTGGATAATCTCGTTCCCATTTCGTACGAGATTAGTGTGGTCGTCTTTTTTGAAAAAGCGGCATACCTCGCTCCATCCACCACCCCACATTTTTATCCTATCTTCATCATGTTGCACATAATAAGCCCTAAACGGCACCTCTAATGAGCGCTTTCCGATAGACTGATCCAGCAAGTACCATTTGAGTCTGGGTTGTAACGACCAATCATGCACCACGCGTTCTTCACAAAGCCAATTGAAAGAGATGTGAATCTTTTTCTGGTTCGCGACATTGATTTTTTCTATTTCACCACGGAAATGTAATGTGTCTGATTTCGTCCTTCGTATCATCTGAAATTGTCCATTGACAAATCCTTCCAAAATTTTCTCTAAATGTGTGCAGTTCCAACAATAGCTATGCATATTTTTCCTTTCTCAGGGATCTGCAATAAATATAGCATACAAAACAGGTTTTTGCGCGGTGTGTTATACTTTATTTATGTCATTTGTGCGCATAGTGTTTATTGCAAGTGTGGCGTTCGCAGTGTTGCCGCTCCTCGGTATTCCGTCATCATGGAAAACCGTTGTACAATTTCTGCTGTCCCTTTTTCTTTTTTCCGCCGCGTATCGGGAATATCGCAAGACAAAAACAGATAACACGTTGTCTTAAATAATATGGCGCGAACGCAAATGATGCGCAGATTTGGTTTTGGCGCGGCGGCGCTTTGCGCCGCCGCATTTGCATTCGGTATTGGTTTTTGGAGCCGCGGCAACATCTCATACGATATTACCGCGACTGGAGTAGCCGCGGCGCTTCCCGCGCCGTGGCGGGCAACGCATCTTGCTATGCCCCAGCCGCTCAAAGCGCTCTATATGACGAGCTTCGTAGCGGGCGACACGGCGCGACGAAACGCCCTTGCGTCGCTCGTTCAAAGTACGGAGCTCAACGCGATTGTCATTGATATTAAAGATTACAGCGGCACAATTTCGTTTTCCGTCGCCGACCCATTATTGCATTCGGTCGGCGCGGCGGAGAACCGTATTCCCGACATTCGCAGCGTGGTTGCCGCACTGCACGAAAAAGATATCTATGTTATCGGCCGCATCTCCGTTTTCCAAGACCCGAAGCTCGTAGCGTATCGCCCCGATTGGGCGGTTACGCGCGCATCCGATGGCGCCGTCTGGCGAGACCGTAAAGGTCTTTCGTGGATTGATGTAGGAGCGCGCGAAGCGTGGGACTATTTTGTTGCACTCGCCCGCGAGTCGTACGCGGTTGGCTTCGACGAACTCAATTTTGATTATGTCCGATACCCCTCCGACGGCGATATGAATGACATTGCGTATCCGTGGAGTAGTACGCGCGTGAAGAGCGAAGTGCTCGGTGAGTTTTTTTCTTATCTGTCTACGAGAGTAAAACCGATTGGCGCCGTGATTTCTGCTGATTTGTTCGGCATGACGACGACCAACAAAGACGACTTAAATATCGGGCAGATTCTGGAAGTTGCACTCAAACACTTTGACTATATTGCGCCGATGGTGTACCCCTCGCATTACCCGCCCAATTTCCTCGGCATACAAAATCCCGCGGCGGAGCCGTACCGCGTGATTAAATATTCTCTTGACCGAGCGTGGGAACGCGCGTCAACGACGCCGGAGAAAATCCGCCCATGGCTTCAGGACTTTGATTTGGGCGCCGACTATACAGCAGATATGGTGCGCGCGCAAATTCAAGCGGTCTATGATTCCGGCTTTACGAGTTGGATGTTATGGGACCCGTCAAACAGATATACACAGGACGCGCTTCTTCCTGAATAAGACGGCACCAGATGTTTGCCGCCTATCAACATCTGGTGCCGCCCTGTCCCGTTATACACAGGACGCACTCTTGCGCGAATAACAATGAAGGAGTACACTCTCTCGTTAGAGGAAGAAAGTGCGGGGTAGCGCTTTCACTGTTCCTCATAGACGGTAAATCGAAAAATACCAAACATTATGCCAGCAGTACGATGGGCTATCAACGGCAAGAACATCTCGGAAGAAGAATTCAATCGAATCCGACGGGAAACGGAGAAAACGGAGAAAGTAGTGAACAAACAAAAGATACCACCGCCTCCACGATTTGCTCAACCGGAAATGCGCGCACCGAGTATGCGCGTATCTCTGCGATAACTACCATTGTTCGTACGATGCCCCGGGTTCGCTCGGGGCTTTTCTTTTGTTATACTTACTTGCATATGTCCTCCGGAGAGAAAGTAACTTATTTTGCTCAAACCGATGCGCGCGGAAAACGCGTACCGTTCGGCATTAAAGAAAAAGACCGTTCGCGCCATATGTATATCATCGGGAAAACCGGCATGGGTAAGTCAACGCTTCTTGAAAATATGGCGATTCAGGATATTCAGTCGGGAAACGGTCTTGCGTTTATAGACCCGCACGGAAAATCCGCAGAACTGCTTTTGGATTATATTCCGAAAGAGCGCGTGAATGATGTGCTATATTTTGCGCCGTTTGATATGGACTTTCCTGTGGCGTTCAACATTATGGAAGATGTCGGCGCAGACCGGCGGCATCTCGTGGCGAACGGTTTGATGTCCACTTTTGAAAAAATCTGGGTGGACGCATGGAGCGCGCGTATGGCGTACATTTTAAACAATACGCTCTTGGCGCTTTTGGAAACCCCGGGAACCACGCTTCTCGGCATCAATCGCGTACTGGCGGACAAGGAATACAGGAAGGGAATTGTCGGGAATATCAAAGACCCGTCGGTGCGCTCGTTTTGGGTGGA
>CAYJSB010000068.1:0-3905 GCA_964372805.1 uncultured Candidatus Saccharibacteria bacterium
AAGAACCCGCGGCTTTATCTATTCTACCCTATTTTTGTATTTCGTAATTCAAAGTAATTTATTACAACATAAATTTATGTAAATTAATGGACGTATCCCCATTTCTACTGTAAATTAATGTACGTATCCGTATCCCCATTTCCGTATCCCCATTTCTATCATCCTACATATATATCTGGCATAGAAAGAGGGGTCAGAAATATGGCTCTCAAAAATATTGAAAGGCTGGCTAACGCTTTAGGTGTGGCCATTGTGCATTTACTCAAACAGTAGTATTATTTTAGAGTCGCCACTCATTTTATAAGAACACAATAGAAAATTGATTATGAATAAATACATTCTTGTAAGCGGTCTATTGCTCTCTTTATTTTTTGCCCAGCCTGCTGTGGCGGCAACAATCGAAGACCTGCAATCAGCTATCAATACCTTGACAGAGAGTGTCCGCTCGCTTCAACTTCGACTTGGGGCCACCGTAATTCAATCAGTCGAAGATATTGACCAGAGCCCCGCTTCAGAATGTGTGCAACTTTCAGTAGATCTCCGTTATCGATCAAGAGACGCTCAAACGAATGGTCAAGTGTCGAACCTTCAAGATTTTCTTCAGGCGCAAGCATATCTCAACAGTGAACCAACCGGATATTTCGGTTTACTTACTGTAAAGGCCGTCAAGGATTTTCAAAAAAATAATGGTATTAGTCCAACCGGCTTTGTTGGATCGGTTACTCGTGCAAAAATTAAATCAATTAGCTGTTCAGACATAGCAGTTACTCAAACAACTAACAATATTACCCAAGTAAATACTACTAAAAATTTCAACCTTGGGACAATCCCGATTCGTGCCATTGTTGCCAATATTGATGAGGTTGGAGATAGATTTGGATCAATGGGAATGAAATTTACCCAGTCAAAACTCATTGAAGTTAATCAAGCGCTTGAAAGACTCAATATATTCGTGAAGCAAAGTTCTTATGGAAAAGCTCAATTGCAATGGACAACATCGGGAGTCTACGAACTCGGCAGTGGCGTGTGTAGTCATACCGCATGGGGTGATAAAACAAATGATCTGATTCAGCGAGCATTGCAAGCCGCCGATTTGCAAGCACCATTAGCGGATTACTCGTATTATATTATTGTGCATCCAATGCCGGATTGTCCCAATGGAGAGACTTGGAGTTTTGAAGGTCGGGGTCAATTTAGAGCTTACACACTAAACGGAAGAGTTGTTAATTTACGTGGCACGCGTATTTCTGATCTTTCAGATGAGTATCTCTTTCATGAATTTGGTCACTCCTTGCCATATAAACCTAATACAGGTATTGGCCATCCAGACTACTTGAATTGCACAGTCACAACAAGTACTAGCGAGAAAAAAATCACTCTTTCAAATACATGTCCGCGTGTTTACGATTGGAACAACGGAGTTGTACCTGTTTTCACTATAATGTCAGCGAAGAGAGGGATACTCTCTGATTATAATGCCATGGAAAAAGAAGTCGTGGGGTGGCTAACGAGTTCGAATATTATAACGACTACGGCAGGAAAATACACACTATCGCCAGTAGAGCAGACAGGACCTAGTCCAAAAGCTCTTAGGATACCAATTACTGGTACGAATTATGTTGTTTACGTTTCTTTCAGACAGCCAGTGGGGTACACGTATCCTTCCTCTCCTGCAAATAAACCAAATGGGGTGATTTTAGACATAGCAGAAAGCAATAATATCTCTGTTAATCATTATCTAGTTACGAACAACATAAATCTGGATGCACCGCTTCAAATTGGTGTGCCGTATCGCATTGGAATAAATGGCCCTGTTGTTACGGTAAATAATATCGCAAATAATCTTGCTTCAATTACGGTATCCTCGGGCGCAACAGTTCCACCAAATCCAACTCAAACACCAATAATTTCTAATTTCAGCTCATCTCCAACTTCGGTATCTTCTGGGCAGTCAGCTGTGCTTTCCTGGGAAGTGACTAATGCTAACCGCTGTGTTCTCTTTTCAGGCTCAAGCCAGGAATCTGTTTCTGTCAGCGGATCCAGGACTGTTTACCCTACGCAAACAACTTCTTATAGACTTTGGTGTGTAAACGATCCTGGTACGGGTAAAGACGGTCCCTCAGCAGAACGAACAATATCTGTAATAGTAAATAATGTTACTGCGTCAGCAACCATTGATCAGAGTTCTCTCACATCGTTTTCTGGTATGCCGACGCTAACAGGATACGCTTACAATGCAGTGCAGCCGTTTGGCATTTCAATAAGCAATAACGGTGGAAAAGTATGGGCTAGTGGTAATATCACGATTAATAACAATCGATGGTCAAGCACAGTTAATCAGACGCTTTCACCGGGCACGTATCAAGTACAGGTCTACTCAAATAATGTTTTGATCACAAACGGCACACTCATAATTACTTCACCAGCTCCAACTTGTTCTCTTACTACCAATAAGAGTTCGTATATATTAGGAGAGACAATTAGATATTCTTGGACAAGTCAAAACGCAACGTACGCATCATGGCAGCAAGACACTTCAGGTAAGGATCATCTTTGGTTGCCGGGTGACAAACTTCCAGCAAGTGGGTCACAACAGACAACAGCAACTGTTATTGGAAATCCTTCTGTAACTCTTTTGGTTGGTGGGTATGGTGGTAGTAGTTCATGCAGTACAGTTGTAAATATCACATCTGCAACGCTTGAGTCTGCAACAATTAACCAAGACACACTTAAGGTCTCACCGAATACAGCATTTACTCTTAATGGTGGCACTTCTGCAAAAAGTGGTTCGTTTACTGCGGCAATAGTTGGCCCAAGTTATTCTGGTCAAACTGATTGGAACACGGTAAGCAATCTGCTCAAGGGAGGTTCATCTCACACTGCTGTATCAAAGACAATTTCTCTGTATGGTACGGGCTGGACTGCTTCGTTTGGAGGCATCGCATCCGAAGGTTATTACACGGTACTTATTTATGATGGTTCCGGCAATCTGCTTACAACAGGAACACTCTGGGTAACATATAAGGGATAAAATATTTTTATCGAGAACTTTGTTAATGAAGACGCCCCCGCCGCCTCCCTCTCCTCCCTCGCGGCGGGGAATATGTGCGCGGTGGGCGAGAGGGCAAGCACATAATGAAGAATGAGTCCTCGGACATTTCCGCTAGGGCGTCCATGACTAAAGGATGAGCGCCGTCGTCAACCGAAGAAACTTAAACTTTCGTAGCGAAAGCGACACAACGAACTCAAGAATGAAAACGAGAAGGGGGGTTGGCGGAGCCGGGTGGGGTGAGCCCTGTTTTGCTCTGCAAAATGCGGAGCGAAGCGGAGCACGAACCGAGGCGGAGCTGGGGGGAGGATTCCTTCCTCCCCCCAAAAAGAACTCCTGCGTCTGCTCTTGCAGACAAGCAGGATACCAAGACATCTAGGCGCGAGTAGCCCTAGCGGAAATGTCCGAGGCGAATGCCGAGGGTGGACCTCTTTAGATCATGATGACCAATATGATACAGTAATGAACGAGACAATGTCGCATTCTGAATTCCGCCGCTTCCTTCTTCAAAGGAAGACCGCCCTCGCTCCCATCGCCCATTCAATTCAAAAAAAATCCCGCGCAAAACTAATCAAGGATGGAAAAGCGATGGGGACGAGGGCGGAACACCGAGGTGAGGAAGCGAATACTTGGAGCTTCCGCAAGACTCGTTGAGGATTTTTGTGAGCGAAGCGAAACAAAAAACCCAACGAGTGGACAGCTTCTGTAAGAAGTTGCGAGGCGTTGGTGGAATTGTTAGAGTTTCCACAGAATCGGAGCGTATGAATTAGTCCAAAGTTACCACGCACGCGAAGCGTGCAAATCACTCCGGTTTCTGTCCGAAATGGGTTCGTGCAAAGTTGATTAAAGAGCACAA
>CAYJSB010000069.1:0-3900 GCA_964372805.1 uncultured Candidatus Saccharibacteria bacterium
AGGATGCCAAAACAAGTATCATTGAGTCTCCAGTTTAGAATTTCCCGTTTAGAGTTTCCCGCGTTTAGAGTCTCACATTTAGAGTCTACCGTTTAGGTGTCTGACGCTCGTTGATACTCGCATAATACCCTCTCCGCCATTACCGCACGATCGTAAACGGTCAAAAAACCCTTAATCCCTGTGTATTTGCAATGAATTTTCATTTTGCGCCCATTTAATTAACGAGTGCAATATGTATTTGAGGTTAGTCAACTAAACTTACAGGCTCAACTTTCCAAACTAAATCTCCGTCGTAACCGTAAAGTAATCATTGCTATATGCGCACAGCGTGTCCGTTCCGCCTGCGAGCGTTGCGCAGATTTCAATCTTGTACTGCCCCGACGTAACGTTGTAGGAAGCAGGTATCGTAACCGATATGGATTGCGCTTCTGTGGATTGGCCGATCACAAGGGAGCCTGTGAGACTTGAAAGCGAGTATGCATGTGCCGGTGTCCACAGATTTATGTTATGCGCTACGCCGAGAAGGGGTCTGAACGTAACGGTAATCGGCTGTGAGATCGATATCGTCTCTCCCCCGTTCGGACTTAGGACAGTGGCAGATGGTCCTGCTTGTGATGTGACGGCCGGTTTTGTTGCCGCGGGTGTTGTATTTTCTGAAGAAGACTTAAGCGCCGTAGGCACAATACTTGGTGAAGGAGATGGCGCAAGCGTGATCGCGCATTTATTCGTTGTCGTCGCTGATTTATTTACTTCGTTGACTGAAGCAGAAACTTGGAAACAGTAGCGTGTGGAAGGATTTAATCCTGTTACTTGATATGTCGTAACGGGGGCAACGTTAAGAAGAGTCAAATATGGAGACGGGGTTGTTTTGGCAAGCGTGTAGCCGGCAATAACGGCCGAATCGGCGTCGGTCCATGAGAGATTTATGGTTCTGTCTGTAATTGTGCCGATTGAAAGTACGGGGGTTGCTGGCTTCAGTAGTGTTTTAATGTTTGCAACAGGAGAATAGTTTGAATACGAACCGTCGGCAAAACGAACACGGACGCGATATTTAAATGTTGTTGATGGAGGCAAGCCAATGTCTGTGTATGACGTAGAGTTTGCGGGCAAACCAGCTATCTGTGCATATAAAATCGGAGACAGCCGCGAACGCTCAACAAGAAATGCTGTTTCTGTTTGAGAGTTGTCGCTCCAGTTTAGATTAACCTGCCCTTTAGTCGTGGCAGAAGCGGTTAGTGTTATTGAAACTGGGACTGTTACTGAAACATTTTGCACGGTAGTTCCGCCTGTTCCTGTGCATGACAAAGTGAGAGTGGTATTTTGCGTCGGCGTGAATGAAAACGAACCGATGAGCTGCGGCGATGCCCATGATGACGGCGCGGGAGTTCCAATCGTCGAACCTTGGCAACTATATGCTCCGCTTGTAATCCAGCTGATAGTTGTTGACTGTCCATATGTGAGAACTGTTTGACTGGCAGAAAGCGAAACCATTGGAGGCGGATTTGGATTGATTGGCGGCGCTGTGAGCGCAAAAGTAACCGCGTTGCTTGTTGCCCCTTGGTTACTTACCCTCACAGAATAAGGTCCGAAAATAGGTACAGTGGGTAAAAACGGAAAAGTGAGCGATGTGCCTGTAATGCTTGTCGGAATAATAACAGACGTAAAAGTTGAAGTTGCGATAATGACCGTGTTGCCGGCAACGAAGCCAGTCCCACCAAGTGTTACGGTAGTTCCATGAAGGCCTGAAACCGGATTGATATTTGCTATCCACGGCGGTACTGGCGCAGGAGCATTTGTAAGCGTAAATGAAACTGGCGCAGTGCGAACAAGCGAACCATTAACATGGTTTTGAAGACTCACTGAATAAACCGTGCCGGGAGAAGCCGGCAAGAGAGGTAAAGACGGAGTAAAGTTGAACACGACTTGTCCGCTTGGATTATTAACGGAGGCCGGTTTGATATAAAGCGTCTGTCCGCCACGCTCAACAACAACTGTAGTTATGCCATTAAAATAATTGCTTTGATAGCTGGCAGGATAACCGGTAAGAGTGACAGTTGTGCCTGCAGGGCCAGATGTTGGCGAAATACCCGCAATCGTACCAGGATTATTGGCCCGAGGACCGAGCAATGACGAATCGAACTGAATAGTAGGGCATGTAGCTGTCGTACTCAAACCGCCAGACGTGACGACAACGCTCGCGGTCTTTGCGCCGGAGGAAGAATAATAAAGAGAGGTTGAGCGTGCGCTTCCCACTAAATTGTCCGTGCCTGTCCATGAATACGTGTAGGAGCCGGTGCCTCCGGTCGGAACAGCGGTGAATGTAGCAAGCTGGTTTCGCGCAACGGTGCCCGTGGGGAACACGGAGCAGGTTGCGGAAAGGGTTGGGGCGGTGGGGGTTGTAACAAAAATTGTACTTGAAGCAATGCCGCCTGTTCCGGTGCATGAAAGATTAAACGCCGTGCTTTGGTTCGGCACAAAATATCCCGAACCGGTTATCGACTGTGTTCTGTCCCAAGTAGAAAGACCGCTGCCGCTTCCCTGACAACTGGAGGCAAAGGTAGTCGCCCAAGCAAGCGCTGTTCCCTGCCCTAGTGTCGTGATTGTCGTTGGTGTTGCAGACAAAGCAACTTGCGGAGGAGCTTGCTGTGAGCTGACGGTTACCTTGGCGAGGCCTGACGCGGTGCCTCCTTGTCCTGTGCAACCCAGATAAAAAGTAGTGTCTTGGCTTGCGTCGGGCGTAAACAAAAACGATCCGCTTAATGCTCCATTTTCTGTCGGCGACTCCCAATACCACGGAGTTGTTGTTCCAATTGTTCTGCCGGTACAACTCGTTACGCCTGCGGTCATCCAGTTAATCGTGGTTGATTGGCCTGCAAAGAGCGTCGTGGGTGAAGCTGTTACCGAAACTACCGGCTTTACCGGAGAAGAAACGGTAAATGGAATGCTGTTAGACCAGTCGCTGTTGAATGCTCCCGCCTTGACGGTGTATGTTCCGGGCGGAGCATCTGCGGGCACATTAAATGTAAGAGTTGTGCCATTGCTTGGGATGTCAAGTGTTTCGTAATAATTGCCGGTAGTGGTATTGGTAAACTGCACCGCGTTGCCGGTGACGGTAAATCCTGTACCTAAAAGTGTTGCCGGAAAGCCAGGTCCGCCAGAACTTGTTGCCTGCACAGGCGGCGCTTGCGCTATCAGACCTCCAAACAAACCAGAGAACAACGCCGCAAGGTTGGGGAATCTTTGCAGATACGATGTCGGAACTAAAAGTGATGGCGTGATGGGATTGGCTGGCGGGATGCCGTCTTTAATCACAGTCGGAGGAGTTTGATTGGCCATTGTCAAACATTCTGGCCAGTATTTTTGGGCATTTTGTTTTGTAGTAGATTCACCTTTTATAGCTGCGATAACATATCCGCAACTGATGACATTAAAACGAGGATCCTTAATAAATACATCGGATGCAATAACCTGATCTATATTCATAATACTTGTCTGACTTGGACGATAGTATTTGCTACAAAAAAATGAGTCTGTCTGTATACAGGTACACCCTTCCGTCGACACTGAGCCATAGATTTTCCCATCGACTGAATTGCGATAGTCGGACTTCGGTTTTAATGTACAATTTGCTAATTCCTCCCCTGGTGGCAATAATTTTGCAATATTTCCCTTTTCGGCATGAATATATTCATCTAATAAACCACTAAAAGAATGTCCGAACTCATGGATTACAACTAGAGGCACGTCAGTGTCTTTAAGCCTCGTACCAACTCCTTGGAAATTAAAGAAAGCAATTCCTTTATTTCTAAAGGCATAGCCGTCAGAAAATAAGTCTGCTCTTTTTATAAAAAATAAATACTGATTATCTTTTCCGATAAGAGAATTACAACTATTACCAGT
>CAYJSB010000070.1:0-3856 GCA_964372805.1 uncultured Candidatus Saccharibacteria bacterium
TCAGTTCGCCTTTCGAACTAACCCACACGTCGTCAACCCCGCCTCGAATTATGAGGTTTGTCGGCGCGTGGTGATATTGGATTCCTCTTCGCAGTGCGTCACGCCACTCTTCTATCCGTGCATCGTTAAGCGGAACTGCGTCCACCTCGTACTGCTTGGCAAGCGGGTGCTGCGAACCGTTAACTCTGTGCATGTCAAACTCGCGCTTCAATAGCTCGTCAACGGCATTATTGAGAGTGAAAGCGGGACCGCTTGGACGCTTTACTCCAAGTCGCGCGTCAAGATAAAAACAGCGCGGACATTCCATAAATAAGTCGATTTTCGAACGGCTTATTTTGAAAGGTTCCTTGCTTTTTGGGTCATACATCTTCACCCATTTCTTAAACGTGGATTTCATTTGTGTACAGTATAACAAAACCCACACTCTGCGACAGGGCGGTGATTTTTGTAAAACACTATATCTTTATTCTTGTGGTGCGGCAGTGGCCATAAAATCCATCATCACAGGCCGCCCATTTTTGTCCATTATAGGTTTGTCATTCTTGGGATCAAATGCGCGGTCTCCGTTATCGCTATGCAGCATAACAAAATACTTTTGGCTCGCGAGAGTTCCTCGCAATAAATCAATTTTGGCTTGCTCCATCAACACAGGATCAAACAACTGCGCTCCAAGTATGCGGCCCGGATTGCCGGCTCCGTCGTCTTCATGTACGACCGCCCACCCAGAACCTTCAAACGACACTTTATCTAAAATTACCCGAACACCCTCAGTCTGGTCCGAAACCGATATTTCATTCCATCCGCTTACAGCAGTCAATTCCTCGTTTTCCATCGCAACATTGCTATCCTTTTCGACTTCACCTGCAACGTCAATCTTGTTCGCTGCGATAAGCCACGCCAAGCCAAAACCCACTATAAAAGATAGGGTCGCGATAATAATTGTTTTTTGATTGCTATCTTGCTGCATGATAAATGTTTCTATTACACGAAAGGTACTATCCGCAGATTTGTTTAGCTTCTGCGGAAATAACCTCCGCCTTCCCCTTGCTTATGCCAAATTGCATAAGTCTCGGTTCTGCATTAATAACTTGCCTACAAAGTACCATACCGTTATTTAAAAGCAACCCACGTTCGATATTTGTGATATTTGACAGACACGTGACTGGATGAAGACCTGCTTCTTCTATTAAATCGCGGATACTGCCCTTTGCGGGATGATTCCAGCCAATCATGGTAAGTCCCGCGCATTCACCGTATTGAATCGCGCTCTCGGTGAATTTTGTGTTTGTAACCAACCACCCCTCATCAAGCAATCGCCGCCTGCCGTAATTGAACTGATTTTCAGAAAGGTCATCAAAACGCGCTTTCACATAAAGCGCAACTTTAAGATCGCTTTTCTCACCTAAGCTATTGTGGAATTTCGCTTCAACCATAAGAAGTTTAGTTTCGTTCCAAGCTACTATATCCACCTCATGTTCAACGCAGCGTCCTGGCATTATCTGATCGTTCGCCGTTTCAAAACCCTTGCTTTTTAAGAGTTCCGCGAAATATTTTTCAAACGGAAAGCCTGTCGGACCCAAATCCATAAGTGCGCGGCGCAAAGAATAGCGTCTCATGGCTCGCGGATTATGAATGTCTTTTAAAATCATAAAAGCGTGTCGGTAAATACGATCTGTGCTCATTCCATCTTCCAATTCGTCAACAACATGCCCGACTACTTTTTCGGATTCTTCCTGCGTGGCTCCTGCCCGCGAAAGCGAATCGCGGAGTTTTGCTTCAACAAAAAGCTCCCTATCTCCGCTTGCCTTGATTACATAAACGTCTTTGGTCATGCCGATAGTATACAAGGAAAATCACGCAACATGTAGCATGTAACAAAAATCTTGAGCTTGACACAGAAGCGTTGATATGCTAACCTATCTGCAACTTTAGCTGTTCTTCGTAAACGCCCAAGAAGTTTCTGCCTGTCGCAGAACCTCACGGACAAGGGTTGGCTCTAGAAAGGAAGCCGTAGGTGAACCCAAACAAAAAAACCTAAATATCGGAAAATGAATAAGCTTACGAGTTTTCTTGGTCACGTTGCGCCATGCTGGCACTTGTCGTGTTTTCTCTGATTGTGACCTCGGCGCTTTGCAGTTGAGGCGAGATCAAAAGCATGAACTTTGCTATAGGCGAGCTAAGTACTATTGTTACAGTCGGCTACTGCTACAGAGTAAATCTGGATCTCAAGTATCAGGGGAGACTCGTTACCATTCTAGAAAGACTCTGTCCTCTGTTCTGGTTTGGAACGGCCACAGTCTATTTTCTTACGCTGGGTTGGAAACATTAGCCAACCATGGCTCCAACAGCGCTCCGCGATTCAACTCGCCGGGCGTTGTTATTTTTTCTTTTTCCGCGAAACACTAAAAACACGCCTACACGTATCTTGTCCTATAGGACAAGATACGTGTAGGCGGAATTTGTACGATATATCGTACAAATTATTATGCTACACGTTTCGTGATTCGTGTTACTTGGATTTTTCCATCACTCCTCCACCAAGGCATACGTCTCCCTCATAAACAACGAGCGATTGGCCGAACGCAATAGCATCAGGCGTTGCGTCAAATACTACTCTTGTTCCGTTTCCAATAACACGGCATGGATACCGTCTCCCATGATAACGAATTTGAGCCTCATATTTTTTGTTTGAATCAGGCGCGTTTCCGGATATCCAATTCGTATCCGACAATACAACCGAATCATACGATATATCGTATGAATTTCTATTTGAGGCAACTGTAATCGTATTATTTTCAGCGTTTTTCGCCACCACATAGTATGGTAATACGTTTCCGCGTCTGTCCGCGTCAAATCTGCGACTGTCAGCGTTTATGGTAAAGCCGTGCCGCTCGCCGATAGTTAGAAAGTGAGCGCCATCGTGATAACCGATTATCTTACCGTGCTCATTCAAAACATGCCCGCGCCTTTTCGGAACGTATCGCGAAAGAAATTCCTTGATATCCAAGTGACCGACAAAACACAAGCCTTGGCTGTCTTTTTTTTCGGCGTTCGGCAATTTGAATTTCTTCGCCAGTACTCGCACCTGCGTCTTTTTTAAATCCCCAACGGGAAAAATCGTCTTCGCCAACTGTTCCTGCGTCAGCGTCCACAAAAAATAACTCTGATCTTTTGCTTTGTCTCTTGAAGCTATAAGCTGAAAGCTATCAGCTATAAACTTCTTCCGTGCGTAGTGTCCAGTCGCCACAAAATGGGCGCCGTTTTTTATCGCCCACTTGAAAAACGCGCCGAACTTTATGAAACGGTTGCACATCACGTCTGGATTCGGCGTCCTCCCCGTCGAATATTCGCGCAACATGTAATCTACTACTTCGCGTTTGTACTCTTTAGTAAGGTCAATTTCCATGAATGGCACGCCCAAATGCACGCAGACGCGCATCGCATCAAGGCGGTCATCTTTACTCGTGCACTCCGTCCACTCGGGACTCCAGATTTTGATAAACACACCTGTAACGTCGTATCCACTAAACCCATTCGGGGTCTGGCGACCAAATAATTTTGAAAAATTATTTGGTGTAGCCTGTTCAAGCAGAGCGGCAGACACAGCAGAATCAACTCCTCCTGAAAGTCCAACGTACACCCTTTGTTTTGCCTGACACACCATAAATGCAATTATAAACTTCCAGCCAGAAAGCTCAAATCTGGGAAAACACATGAACTCCATTTCTGTTGTCCCAACTAACCAGCGCTATCGGCTACCAAAGACAGCTCGCGACGGGCTCACGCACATGTTGAGGCGGATCTTTAAAGAACGCCGGCACGCTACTCAAGTTGGAAACGGAAACCTACTACGATT
>CAYJSB010000071.1:0-3850 GCA_964372805.1 uncultured Candidatus Saccharibacteria bacterium
ACCACCGGCTTTGGTGTTGTGGGACCCAGGACAAGAGCGGTGGTGGGGAGGTAGAGGGTAGAGAAGATGGGAGAAAGGGAGATTCTCGAGAAGCAATCCGGATTGTTGTAACAGAGTGGCACGCGAAGGTTCTTTTTGTTAGAGTATAGCTATGATTATTGATGAACTACAAAAGAGAAAAATTAACGATATTGCAGAAAAATACGATCTGCAACTTTTGGTGTTATTTGGCTCGCGCGTGAAGGGGAGTGTCCGAGCGAAAAGCGATTACGATGTGGCGTACATGGGGTCAAAAGCACTCTCGCTTGATGAGGAAGCGCGGCTCATTCTCGATCTCACGAGTGTTTTTAAGAGCGAAAATGTTGACCTCGCGTCAATGAGAAATGCTTCACCACTTCTTTTGTATCACATCACGAAAGATGGCCAAGCGATGTATGAGAACGAGCCCGGTCTTTTCACTGAACAATACCTCTATGCCAGACGGGTGTATGACGAGACACTCCCTCTCTACGAGGTCGGAATCAAAAATATACGGCAACGACTTATGAGTTTGTAAATGTGTGTATGCCCATAGACAACATTCTAATCTTGCGCAAGCTCCAGTATATCGAGGAGTATATGAAAGAACTCAAAGTTGTTCTTGAAAGGTCTGACATGGAGATTCTTGCTGAATTTACAAACTATCACACCGCAGAGAGATTATTCCAGCTCGTTGTTGATTCAATGATTGATATTAATGTCCATCTCATTCGGGAGATGAAATTGAAAGCAGATGAAGATCTGCAGAGCACATTTATCGCCCTCGGTGAGGGGGGACTTATCTCAAAGGATTTTGTTGCGCGGCTCGCGCCCATAGTTGGATTAAGAAACCGAGTTGTTCATCGTTACGAATCGTTATCCAAACCTCTCTTCATTAAATCTCTGAGAGATGGATTTTCTGATTTCAAGAAATATGCTCTCGAAATCGAGAAATTCATTCATCAATGATGTCCCGCATCTCCACACTTCTCGGCACTATACTCCTTGGCTCGCTCCTCCTTTTATCAGTGTCTCTTATCTCGTCATCAGAAAGAGCTCTGGATGTTGTTCTTTCTCAAGCTCTCTCCTTGAGTCAGGGAAAAGGTGAGTCCTTTTTCAATCCCCGCTTACAACTTGCGCAAATCAGCGGTGCAGGCAGCGGCCTTGTCGCTCACTATACGTTTGATGAGGGCACAGGTATACAAGCAGGGGACTCAAGTGGGAACAATAACACTGGGACGCTTATCAACGGCCCAACCTGGGTTACTGGATCAAATGCAAAAGTTGGTGGTGGAGCGCTTAGTTTTGACGCGGTGGATGATTATGTATCTCTAACTTCCAAACCTGCCATTTTTACTTCACCTTTTACTATCTCGGCGTGGGTGAAAACTAATACCACCGCCGGAAATCATCAGATTTTTAGTTCTGGCGCCAACCAACTTTATCAATCTGGAAAAGCTTTGTCATACCAAACAAATGGAGTTAATACCAACTATGCTTTGGCATTTACTAAAATTGGCGTGTGGCAGTATGTTACTGTTAAATATGACGGCACTAGTATCACTCAGTATGTTAATGGGGTTGCAGGAACACCCGACACTAGAACTGTGGTAGATGGTGGTACTACAACTATAGGCAGATACTCTACTATAGCTACCGAATACTGGAACGGCTCCCTCGACGATGTGCGCGTCTACAATCGCGCTCTCTCCCAAGACGAGATTGCTCAACTCTTTAATTACATAGGGCCATCAGGCGGCGGTACCACCAACCAACCTCCAACAGTTTCTGCGGGAAGCAATAAAACCATAGCTTTACCAGGAACCGCCACACTCACCGGTATAGCCTCAGATGATGACCTTCCCACTGGTTCAACTCTCACAACAACCTGGAGTACCCAATCAGGTCCCGGAACTGTAACCCTTTCAAACCCGAATTCACTCACCACCACTGCTTCTTTCGAAACCTCTGGCACTTACATTCTTCAGCTTTCCGCTTCTGATTCTTCCTTAACTTCAACTGCTAATGTCACGATTACTGTTAATCCTGCTCCTGTGGTTGATGTCACTCCTCCTCCAGCTTTTCAACCGTCACTATCTTTCCCAAACCAAGCTGGTGATTATTTTGACTGGAACGTAAGAACCGATAGATATGGCAAACCCGCCGGCATATTTGACGTCACGCCTTTCCCTATAGACGAAAACACCACAAGTTATTCAATAAGAAGTGATGAAAATCCAGATGGAAAAATATTTTACCTAGGCAAGAAATATTATGTTGATGGCGGGTATATTGGAGGCGGAAGCGATGGGTCATGGCAGAAGCCGTGGACGGGAATTAAAGCAGCTATCGCTAATGTTGCAGCGGGAAACAATACGGTCATTGTCCGCGGCGCGCATGATTCATTCAATGGCAAATACGTTGAAACAGGAATTATTCCCAAAGCAGGTTTGGACGATACTCATCGTTTTATGATTGTTGGTTACGGACAGGAGAGACCAATTATCGACGGAAACTTTTCGACGCAAGATATGATCAGCTCAACTCGTCAGAGGGACGGATTCTTAACTGTGCAACGATTCCGTCTGCAAAACAACTGGCGTGATGGAGTACATTGGGGAGGCACAGTTAATGGCGTGTTACAACATCGCGATCGGTACAATTATCTAATTGATGTGGATTTCTACAATATCGGTGTGAATAAATCACTTCAAACACAAAATGCGCCAATCTATTACTTAGATGCACCACATGCTTTGATCTCTCATGTAACAGTAAAGCATACGTTTATGCATTGTATAAAAGTTGGAGATGGGGCCGATAATAATACGGTCGAATGGAGTGTGACGGGAGAATGTGGCTACTGGCCAGGCATCGCCGTTGAAACTGGCATTACTGATTTTCGAAATCAAGTTGGTCAATTCTCTCGGTGCTTGGATTTTCCAAATGACGTCGGTGAAGGGACTGCGGATAATACTATTATTCGATACAATATTGCGTACGACTGCCTCTATGGTGGAGTGCAAATCAGGAATTCCTATAATTTTTCTTTTCATCATAATGAAATTTATAATAGCCCTCGTTTTACTGCTAGCGGTATGGGACTTTCCTGTGGGAATGTTGCTAATCCCTGTGCACAGGTTTTAGTTCTGGGGGAACCAGCAAACACTATCAGCACACCAACTGATAAAGTGTACATATACTCAAACGTTATTAGAGATTCCGGAGAGCCTATAGAAGGTGCGGGTATCGGCGTACATAGCTTAACAGATGGGCATTCTGTTTATATGTATAATAATTTACTTTACAACAATCCGAAGTCTGAAATCAGTTTGTATGCTTACACCAGTATCTCACCGTATCCTTATAGCAATCGACGGGTAGAAATATTTAATAACACGCTGTGGCACAGCAGCAACAGTAACGGAGCTATATTTGTGGGAAACTATCCGAACCACAAATGGGGTAATGAAGAAGTGATAATCAAGAATAATATTATTGCAAACACTGCTACGGGTGGCTACATTTATGCGTCAGCTGGAGGCGTCCGCAGTACCACAAATTATGACTACAACCTTTACTATTATCCAAACGGCATTCTCGGCGCGCCAGTCGGTTCGAACGACTTCGCTCATGGGGCTAGCACCAATCCGTTTTTTGCCACTTCGCCATCAGGTGCGTATTCGTGGGGCATGGGGAATTTATTGCCGAGTTCGCCAGCAAAAGATGCTGGTTTGAATTTGTCTAGCTTGTTTATCTCTGATTTTAACTTGATCCCCCGTCCCCAAGGCCTCGCCTGGGACATCGGCGCGTATGAGTACTGTCCAAGCGG
>CAYJSB010000072.1:0-3747 GCA_964372805.1 uncultured Candidatus Saccharibacteria bacterium
CCTCCGCGCGTAATGAGTGAAGCGAATGAAGCGCGAGCGAGCAAACTGCTTTGCTCGCGCGAGGGACGAGAAAGGGTTTTCATTATTCGCCCTGGGCGAATTGAAAACCACCCGCGACGGTAGTCGAGAGTCCCTGCCTACGGCAGGCAGGCCTCCGCGCGTACCGATGGACACTTCTTATTTCATTCAAAGTGTATGGCCTGTTTGTCGGCGAGCACAGCTTTTAGTTTCTGATGTTTTTCTAGCTCCGGATCTTTCCCGATAATCGCTTGCGCTTCGGCGCGGGCGGCTTCTACCATTTTTATATTCTTGAGCGCCTCCATGCCGATGTCGCTTATACCCCACTGTTGTCTGCCGTAGAGTTCTCCCGACCCGCGAAGCGCGAGATCTTTTTCGGCAAGTTCAAATCCGTTTTTGGCTGTTTGAAGCGCTTTTAGTCTCTGCAGAGATGTTTTTGATTTTGAATCGGTGAATACATAGCAATATGCCTGCTCATTTGAGCGTACCACGCGCCCGCGCAGTTGATGGAGCTGGGCAAGCCCGAATCGTTCAGCGCCTTCAATGATAATCATAGTTGCGTTGACCACGTTGACGCCGACTTCCACGACGGATGTTGAAACGAGGATGTTGATTTTTCCGTCTTTGAATTCTTCCATTACTTTTTCTTTCTCGTCATTTTTCAGCTTGCTATGCATAATGCCGATTTCAAATTCCGGGAATACTTCTCTTTTCAGGCGCGCGGCCTCTTCGGTTACCGATTTCGCTTGTAGTGCGAATTCTTTTGTTGGATCCGGCTCATCAATGCGCGGGCAGATGACGTATGCCTGCCGTCCTTCGTGCAGGCGCTTTCGTATCTCGTCGTACACTCTCGTGCGATTATCGGGCGACACTATTTCCGTGATGATCGGTTTTCTTCCGGGGGGCATCTCATCAAGAAGCGACAAATCAAGGTCGCCGTAAATCGTGAGCGCGAGCGTGCGGGGGATAGGCGTCGCGGTCATTGAGAGCAAATGCGGTACCCCACGCGGACTAGACGCGGACAGTTGCGGACCGGACGCGGACAGCCGGGCTTTTTCATATACTATCCTTTCTATTGAACAATCTCTTTGTCCAAAGTTGATTAGTAGCGCAAGATTATACGATGAACCCTTTAGGTAATTCCACACCTGTTTTTTCTCCGTTGTACCGGTGAATGGAAGGGCTTTTAACTCAACGATGACGGTATCATCAACTACAAAGTCTGGCTGGTATGTTCCCACCACTTTACCTCTGTAATGGACCGGAATTTGCGTTTCTCTGTTAAAGGAAATTTTTCTTTGCGTGAACTCTTCCGCGAGAGCTTTTTGATATACAACTTCCTTATGCCCTAGGCCTAAAGTTTTCCGCACAGCAAATACAGCTTCTCGTATTCGGTAAGTGAGATCTTTATACAACAATGCCACGTTGTCTTTTCTTGGCGCTTCTGTCGGCGTCTGTCCGCGTTCTGCCTGCGTCTGTCCGCGAACCAGCGCTTGGCGCTGGTTGACTCCGAAGCGGTGCTGTTCGTCAATAATGACGTACGCGAGGTGCTTGAAACGAACGCTTTTTTGAATGAGCGCGTGCGTGCCGACAAGAATCGGTATCTCACCGTTCGCGACCCACTTTAGAAGCTGCGCGCGAGAAATGTCGGTTGCTTGATGCGGGTTCACTTTAGACGGAAACTTGAGGCATCCGCTTCCTGTTATAAAGCCGACATTTATGCCGAGGTGCGCGAAATTTTGAACGAACGAGTCAAATTGTTGCCGCGCCAGAACTTCGGTCGGAGCCATGTACGCGACCTGTAACACGCGCGGAACTGACGCGGATTCAAAACGCGGATTGGACGCGGAAGGTTCCGCAAAGTTTTTTCCGGAGGTCACGACGGTATATGCCGTTGCCGCCGCGACAAATGTTTTTCCCGAGCCGACGTCTCCTTCAAGCAGGCGACCCATGGGATGATTTTTTGATAAATCGGCGTGAATTGTTTCAATTGTTTTTTTCTGCGCTTCAGTTGGCGAAAACGGGAAGCGGTCCATGAATTTTTGAAGCGTTTTTTTGTCGCTTGTTATGGAAAATGTCGGCTCTGACGCATGGCGAGCCCGTTCGCGCTGACGCTCAAGCTGAATGAAAAATATTTCTTCAAAGGCAAAACGTTTGCGTGCAGCCTGTGCGTCGCGCTCGGTGCGCGGGAAATGAATCCAGATGAGCGCGGTCTTAAGCGATGGCAAATGGTAGCGCTCCAACAGTTTTGGAGGCAATGGGTCATCAAGTTCATCTAAAATTCCTGTTTGCAGAACTTTTTGGAGCGCGTGATAGAGCCAGTTTGAGGTGACGCCGCGCGTTTCCGGATACACGCCGTAGAGCGCATGCGCCGCGGCACCGGCGCCAAAGAGATTTTCGCCTGCGTTCGGGATTTTTTCCACATGCTCCACTTTCGGATTTGAAAGATATAGTGTCTCTTTCCGCACGGCCACCTTTCCTTCGGCGCGCACGAGGCCTCCCTCGCGGAGCATTTTCGCGATGTACGGCTGGTGGAACCACACGATTTTTATTGAGCCGGTATCGTCCGTGAGCATTCCTTCGGCCATCGCGATTCGCTTATGAAATGCTTTGCTGGTTTTCAGTCCGGAGATTTTTCCGTATACGGTTGCGGTTGCGCCGGCGACGAGGCCAGAAATAGTTTGCGGCGCCGACGGAGTTTCGTAGCGAGAGGGGAAGTGGTAGAGCAAATCGCGCGCGGTTTCTATGCCGAGCTTTTTAAGCGCCCGCGCGTGCGCCGGACGAACCTGAACTACATTGGCGAGTGGAATACTGGGTCGCATGAGGTGTATTGTAACCGAAATATCAGGCGTTCGCAGTTTGTCCGGCAGTAGATTTTGGCATTGCATGGCGAAGCCCCGCGTGTAAGGTACGATGCCGCCAAAATTCACTACCGGGTTTGATAAAATGTAGATTAAGGTGTACTGCAAGGACTGATACGTGGTTCATTGTAGTAAAACCAAACCCCAACCACCCCAAAGCATATCCGCTAAAAGCGGATTGCTCGGGTGCACAGAAAAGGGGAAAAGGTGTCAGGAACCTTTTCTATAGATATACACTATCATGCAGTCCAGTTGTGGCAAAAGAAAGGTTCCTGACACCTTTTCCTTTGGAGTGTTCAGGGCGCTCGGTACGATCGTTCTAGTTGTGTCTGGTTACTAGTTTTCGCGGGTGTTCTATCGAAAGGCAGGACACTTTTTTGTTTTTTTCGCATCCTATTATAATCTAACGGTCGTTAGATTATAATAGGATGCGGTTTTGGTGACTTTTTATTGCGCACGCGTCACCGTGGTGCCAAGCCATTGTACCATTCGTACGAATGGTACAATGGTGCTTCCACATGTTATTGCGCCTGTAAGAGTTAAAGTTTGAGAAGGAATACTGGAACGATTACCGCAAGCGCCGCGGCAATTTGAAGCGCAAGTATAAGTTAATGTTTGTTTGGGTGACTGTTGGAACCACTTGATAGCGAAGAATGCCAGCATCGGTATCTCAAGAACTATCCAAATCTGAAAGAGACGCGCGAGGGTTCCTTCATCCGCTTCGGGGGCGGGAATGTCGAACATCGCGGGGCGATAGAGCGGTATTCCGGGGAAGGTCAACGTTATCGCTATGGGAACCCACGCGCTAGGTTTTTTGAGTATTGAATATATGCGTACAGTACAACTTCTTATAGGCAACGGGGATTAC
>CAYJSB010000073.1:0-3735 GCA_964372805.1 uncultured Candidatus Saccharibacteria bacterium
GCGGTGAATTGACTACTATATTTCCGTATTTACCCATACACTGATTGTGCGCGACCGCGCACAATCAGTGTATGGGGTAAAAAACTTGACTATAATACCAAACGGTGGTAGCGTACCATTAGATTTAGAACTTTGACGTGCACAAATAGCCCGTCTACTGAAAGTTCAGAAAAACCAAAAAAATAGAAAGACCGCATATGATTCTATTGATACTAAGCGTGATAGTTGGCATACCAACCATCATTATCCTGCTCATCGTCCTCTGCTACACGGTGGCCCAAGACAAAAAACAGGCATCATTCGTCCAGCAAGAGACGATTGAGTTTGTCGTTGCGGGAACGAGCAAAACCAAAGACGACAAAGCGGACGTAGGGAAGGTCGCGTCGCAGGACGGCACTCTGGTGAAGACACTCGTCAACACCAAAGGATACCGTTTCTATGATCGGCCAGAACCGATTGATTACCCAGTCACTATTGGGAAACCAAAGAAGGATACCGGCATCTCTAAAGGCGAACAAAAGCAACTGCGGGAACGCATTAGGAAACTTGAGCAGGAGCTCATAGGTTCTGTTGAGCAAAGTAATTCTCTGGCTCTAGAAGAACGACAACAAGAACGACAACAAAAAGAACAGGAGCGCGACTCACTCGTGGAGCTCTTGAGCCAAGGCATCTTTGATATTGAGTATGAACCGTTAAAAGTGAAAGTGCCCGTGCACCATGCCATCATACCAAAGGACGTGCTCAAAAGTGTGTTTGATGATAGTATTCTCCCGAAATACAATAAACTGGCAGAATTTATAGGGCCACTTACGGAAGCACAAAAGTCTGCTCTGGAGAAAATCATGGAGAAAATCAAGCCACAGAAAGAATACATTGAGGAACTGCTCCGTGAAGAACTCAAACTCGAGTCTCTCAAAGAATGGCGGGGCTTCATCAAAGAAGTATGGGGGAAAATATGGATGGAAAAAGGATCAGACAAAAAATGGGGCGCACTGCATTACACTATCAAGCGTTGGCTTGAACAACGCTGGGGCTTCTTCTGGGTCTCAATCGCCTACCCGGCGCGGCACATTCACACCTTTCCTATCGTGCACAGTCGGCTGCTCGACGACGGAGGCGGCGGGCGTTCCGACGGGAAAAAAGTTCAACGGCTGAAGGACCTCATCAAAAGGGAGACCCTGCCGGAGCAATTCTTGTTGCGCCAGCCGCCAAGACCGGTGCTTGTTGAGGATGTTGAATTCAGGGATCGTTTTCAGGGAAACATTCTCCTCTACGCGATATTCCAAGTCGTGATGCCCTACCAACCCGTCTTTGTCTACAAGGAAAAATTCTATCAGATGATAGAGTCGGCGCTGGGCAGTGCGTTCATTGACTACGCTCGCCAAGTCAGATGGGTGGACTTCGTTAATAAGGTCAAAAAAGGGCCCGGTTCTGGTATTTACCTCAAAGCGCTAAGCAGTATCAACGTGCGCACTGGTAAAAGTCTAACCGGGAGAAAGGTTAACCTCGGCGGAAAAGGAATCGTGGAAGCAATCGGTATTGAACTCGTAGATGTGTGGGTCCATGATTACGAGTCAACGGAAATTGATGAGACTCAAAAAGCGCTCAAGGCCGCCGAGCTCGCCAGACTCACGGGTGAGAAAAACGTCATTGAAAAGAAGAAAGAAGGCGAGGCGCTGTTTGAGTTCGCGAAAAAACAAGCCGAAGCAGTCAAAATCGTCGGCATGCAAGAAGCGGCCGTGCTAAAAGCGAAAGCTGAAGCTGGCGTCGCAGTTGCTGTCGCGGAACAAATGGTGAAGGGCCGCGAAGCCCTAAAAGGGACTAACGTCACAACAATCGCGGAAAGCGGAACTCAAGCTAACTTGCTGATTTCCGCGGGCGGTTCCAAGCCATAGGAAGTCTCCGTAGAGAGACCTCCAACCAACCGGTTACAGATTTCTGTGGCCGGTTTTTTATTTGACAAAATATATACAGGATAGTATAATGCTTGCAGAACAACAAACCGAAAACCAACTCATTACCGTATGAAAATGTTCTTCAAAATAATCATTCGCATTCTGCTGCCCATAGTGGCACTGGTCGCAGTCCTCATTTACACGGGTATTTGGGAACAAGCCGTTTCTGGTATCGGATGGGCCTTCTTATTGGCCTTCACAAGCGCAGTCGCTATACTCACGGCTGCTCTCGTCGGAACAAGGAAGGGATGGCGATGGGGACTTGCGCTTTTCATCGCCATTGAGACACTCATCCTCTTCTCACCGCGGATTGCCAGACATCTCTGGGATGCGCTCAAAATAATTCCATGGGGAGACGCTGGATTATATGCCGGTATCGCGCTTGGCGCAATCGCGCTGGGCATTCTCGTCTGGTATGCCTTCAAAAAAGGTACTAGCGGTTCCGCCGCAATACAGCTTCCCAAGGGAGCCGGCAGAAACCTTATTATCCTCTGCGCCATCGTGTTCGTAGTAGTTGCGCTCATGAATTGGCTCGGGACAGGAGCGGGACGACCCATATGGGACGAAATCCAAGATACGCGCTGGTGGTTTATTGCCGGCATAGCTCTTGGAGCTATCGTTCTCGCCTTCATCAAGGGAGGATGGGCGAAGTTTGCAGGCGTCGCGATTCTGTTTATCGCCTTTAACACGGCGCTGACGGAAGTGCGGCACAAAGCGGCCGCTGATATGCGTGTTACGCTCCAGACACAGGCCGAGGCGGCGAGGCAGTATGCGGATTCAATTCCTCCAACGCAAAAGTCGTGGCGGATAGGGTTCCAGCGGCACGACTGCAAGAAAAAGGAGCCGCTCAAGAGCTTCGCATACTACACGGACGTGTCGGTGGAAGAGCTTGATGCCGACTCTGTGAAAATGACTATGGTATATCCCGACGAGCAAGGGCTACCGCATGTCATGCACTTCACGTGGGGCAGGAGAACAGGTGTTCCACTCGGCACATGGCGACTTGAAAACTCCGCCACATCAGGCCAGTTCAAAATCTGGCAGGTTGCCGGAGTTGATAAGTACGCGGGCGAGTATCACGCCGAAGGGATGATACTTGCCATGACTCTTGAGGGCCGCGCGCCTTCAGGACGTTAGCGCGTCGCGCAACGCGACGCGCACAACATCGGGCGGGAAGCTTCGCTTCCCGCCCTTTTTTTAATATTCGCCCACACAAAGTCTTGTTTATTTTTTGTTAGGTACTAACTCTGCGCTATAGCGCGGAGTTAGTACCTATTGGCATCGTGACACATCAAGGAGAATCCTTAATATTTGATGACGCGATATCAAGGTCGGACCTTGATATAACACACCCGCCAACTAAAGCCAGTGGTTTTCTATTAAAACAGCGTCCATCTTTAATTACGCTATAGCGTGAAAGATGATGGATGGGAAAAAGAGACGACAAAAAATAAATCCCCGCTCGTCCATATCCCCGCGGCAAGCTGACGGGGAATTCTGCGTGCGGATTAAACACGAAACCACCGAGCCCTCGCGTGCGAGGGCTCGGTGGTTTTTTATTTTCTTCACTTGAACACCTTATTTAGAATAATTCAAGCAACGTCCCCTGTATCAAGTTCATAATACCGAACACGCCCATAATGATTGCGAGACCTATGATTCCCCAAACAAGATGCCTTCTGCCTGTTTCGCGTCCCTCGGGGTCATCCGCTTTCGCTACAAACTCAACCACGCCCCAGAGAAACACCACCACCGCAATACCTATCAAAAGATAGATTAA
>CAYJSB010000074.1:0-3691 GCA_964372805.1 uncultured Candidatus Saccharibacteria bacterium
GGAGGAATGCGGGCGGGACTCACTTCCGATTCTTTCGGAAAAAAGTTGGCGGCTAAAAAATTGAATAAAGCTCTCATATCTGTTAGTATAATACTGTACCCGAAACAAAGCAACAGTTAAATGTTATCAATATATGGAAAGTAATCAACTAGGACAGAAAATAAGAAAATTGCGACTGAAATTAGGTCTTTCGCAAGACGATTTTGCTCGTAAGGCGGATGTGGCTTATACAACGCTTACCAAGATTGAAACAGGAGTTATTAAAAAACCGTCCGTTTTTGTTGTGAGCAAAATAGCTAAAACCCTTGATGTTGCTATCGAGGATTTGATCAAATAGTTATGAAAAATAGGACACAAATTTTTATTGATGAACTCGTTTCCATACAAGCAAGTAAGATTTTGAGTATAGAAATTCTGGGCTCTCGTGAGGGCGAAAATGATTTAGCAATCTCTGACATAGATTTTCTGATTATTTGTAAAAACAAAAGGGACATTAGCTCTGTTTTTAAAACAGCATTAGAAGTGCAAGAGAAAATTTTTGAAATTAAGACAACGAGGACAAACAAGTTTATTCAAGAATTTTTTCTTGGTAGTAATAGTTATAGTGGAGTACATCTAGTTGTTTTAGGCAGAGACGAGGTTGACGACAATTTTCGTCCGATAAGTTTATGCTTGAGATTTATGACAAAGTTAGTTGGAAAAAACTTGTTTTTGTATGAGATACAACAAAATCACTATTTACTTTATGGAAAAAATCTTGCTGATGAAATACAAATAGAACAACCTAAATTTTCAGAAAAATTGACCTGTTTTATATTTCCCAGCATTGTTCTAATTTTTTCGTTACCAACGTTGCTATTTTCTCGCCGCACTTTCAAAATTTGGTGTTTCAAGGCAGTTAAATATCACAACATCAGCTTGCAAGCTTTTATAAAAATAACAAAGCAAAATTATATTTTTGATAATACATTATTCGAGACAGCAAAATTGTTTCGATACAAACCAGATGAATATCTAGGGGGTCCCCTAATTTTATATATTCGAGCATGGAGACATATTCTCGGAAATGTACTATTTCTTTTTTTGAAAAAACCAAATAACTTAGAAAATATCTATGAATGAAATTAAAAGAGTATTAATCCATATCAGGTGGCCGCTTCAGTCATTTACATTACTTGGTTTTCTTTTTGGTATGGTAGTTTCTCGAATAGACCTTTCTGCTGATTTGATTCTCGGTTTTATTTCTTGGTTTTTCTTGTGCTCGGCTATCGCCGTTTTTAATTCATATTATGATAAAGACGAAAAACCAGTGGCTGGTTTAGAAAATCCTCCGACTGCAGCCTTTTCTATGCTTATCGGAGCATGGTTGCTGAAATTATCGGGGTTCATTATTGCTTTGTTTCTTAATAAAATGTTTCTGACGATATACATTGCGGGCGTTGTCCTTTCAGTCCTATATTCGCATGAAAAATTTAGATTAAAATCAAATGGATATATTGCCGTATTTCTTAATTTTATCATTGGAGCAATGACTTTCTTGGTTGCGTCCTCTTTTTCCTTGCCAAGCCCGACAATTCTTTTTTTTGGTAGCGTCACAGCAGGTTCTTTTTTGGCGGCAATATATCTTATGATGCAGGTACATCAAAAAGTGGAAGATAAAGATAGGAAAGATATTTCTATTATGGTTCTTTACGGAAGGAAAGTGACCATAACTTTTGCGATGTTTTTGATGATTGTTGCGGCGACCTTATCTCTAGTTTCTCTCGTGATGTCAAATTATCAATGGTTCTATATTTTTATACTTATCGTTTACTTTGCAACAATTTTATTTTTTAGCTACATGTGGTTAAAAAAACAGGAAGAACCAATGTCAGACTTCAAAATCATGAATAAATTAACAATGCGCTTAAGTTACGCGGCGAACTTAATTTTGATTGTCATTTATATTTTTGAGATTGCTAATAGATCATAGCCGCCAACTTTTTTCCGAAAGAATCGGAAGTGAGTCCCGCCCGCATTCCTCCCCAGACCCCTAGTATGAGAGAAAGTCAATCATTTCATCTGTGGATTGTAGATAGTCCCGTGTTTCATCATCATCCAAACAATGTTAACTATTTGACGGCGTAGGCAGACGAGGGCTTGGTGCCCAAGTCAAGGACCGTCCTTGCCGCAGGCGTGAATTTTCTAAAACGGTGCGAGACGCAAACGACTTACTTCTTGAACACTGCCTGCAGAAGCTCTTTTGGTATTGATACAATACCTTGTAGAGCGTTCTTGATGCTCTTGCCAACTTGACCGCCGATCGCGTCAGCCGCTTCAACGGCGCCAGCGAGAGCGTTTTTCGTTACAGCTTCAACATCCGTACCTACTTCGCCGGCAGTTTTGATCGCTCCCTCGACTGCATGTACCGCGGTTAAAGCCACATCACCACCGATTTCAGAGGCACCCTGAATTGTCCCGGACACCGCACTCTTCGCCGCATGAGCGACATTGCCGCCGACTTCAGATACGCCTCGTAAGGTACTTGTAACCACCGCCGCAGCTCCGTGCTCGGCGGTCGTCGCCGTGCCGGTAAGAGCCATGATGGCTCCCTTGGCCACATGAGCGACAGTCCCAACAGTCTCTTCGGTTACTCCTCCAGCACTTTTAACAGTACTCACGACGAGGTTTTTAACCGCACCTTCAAGCGCCGCGATTATGTCCCCAGTTCCTTTGATTGCCGCCACAACGGCATTCTTGGATTCATTTATGATTTTATCAATCATGGAAATTATTTTTATTACATTAAAATTTTCTAAAGCAACGACCTTACGCATATACCCCTTGCGCTTAAGTATATCACGTATCTGCCAACTAGATAGAGAAGAGCTGTGTATTGCAAAAGAACTTGAAAAATAAAGGCTATTGACCACAGCAGAGAGCCCTGGACAACAAGGAGCCCACGACCTCGCTTCTCGCTCATTGACCCCGTTAGAGACCGCGGTCGCATCGGTAAAAATTCGAAATGCACGAGTAATACTGCACCCGGTCTATGACAAGCCGATGGTGTATTATCCGATTACGACGCTCATCGAGAGCGGTGTTCGCGAATTTTGCCTTATTTCGACTCCTCATGATCTCCCGCGCTTTGAGCAACTTCTCGGCGATGGTAAGGCGTGGGGCATATCGATCGAATATCGAGCTCAACAAAAACCGGCAGGGATTGCAGAGACCTTTCTCATTGCAGAGTCATTCATAAACAAAGACCATGTCGCACTCGTTCTCGGCGACAATATTTTCTGCGGAGGCGATGCATTTCACAAAGCGTTTGCTGATTTTAAGGGAGTCGCGGCTATGTTTTGGATAAAGGAAAAGTTGTGGCAAAAGATACTTCGCAAAAACTTCTTGAAAGCGGTATTTTGGAAAGAGTGTTTGTGGGGAAGTCCGTTTAATCCTCAACCGCCCCATCCGCCAAAACCAGCAGGCAAAAATTGGAGGAGTTGTTGTGGGGGGAGGAATTCCGCCGTGTCCGAGTCCGAATTTCGCCCCGCCACACTGCCCGAATACTTGGAGGGTAAGGAAGCGAATGCTTGAAGCTTCCGCAAGACTCGTTGAGGATTTTTGTAATTGGAACGAGCAAAAAGCCCAACGAGCGGACAGCTTCTGTAAGACGGCAGGCGGGGCTTTCGTCGAGCGTATGATTTAGTTTCAA
>CAYJSB010000075.1:0-1970 GCA_964372805.1 uncultured Candidatus Saccharibacteria bacterium
GCAGCTCGCACTACATATATATTCGCATCCCTGCTCGTAATGGCGGTTTTCACGGATGATGCGAAAGTAAATCTTGAGGTAGACCTTGCAGAAAGGCGGTTATCTGAAATTTCTGCTCTTTCTGCCGAGAATAGATTGAGCGAAGCCGCAGAAGCCGTTCTTTTGGATTCAGCAGAGAAGCACGCCGTTTCGATTCGCACGCGGCTTGAGAAAACGGAGGGCGTCTTGAGTGAACAGGATGCCAGGAAACTTACTTCACGGCTTGAGTCGGGCAATTTGCGCGCTTTGTTTGAAGAAGAATCGCCAAAATCTCCAGAGGTCATGCTTATGTCCGCAAGCGCGGTTTCCGAAACCGCTCCGGCAGTGCGCTCGGGCGCGTCTCTAAAGATATCCGAAGACTTTAACACGACTTCAATCAGCGATGATATGGAGCGTTCGAAAAAAAAGACAAAGCAGGAAAAAATCGAGCGCGTTCGCGAGGAATATAACAAGTCAATAAAGATTCTCAATGACCGCATTGATAAGATTTCAAAAGAGAATGGAAAGAAGAACAAAGATGACTGAGCCCGAATTTGAGAAGATGGTGGGTGAGGAATTTCCACGCGCTGTTCCGGCGAAGTTTCGCGACAAAATAAAAAATGTCGGTTTTGTTGTAGAGCAGGAACCATCCAGAGATGTGCGGCGCAAGCATGGGTTGCGAAGCAATGAAACACTGCTTGGCTTGTATCATGGCATACCCGCCACTCATCGCGGTGAGGGGTATGGCGTTGGGATGGTACAGCCCGATGTTATTACGCTTTATCAATTACCGATTGAAGATGAGGCGAGAGCTTCTGGTCGTGATGTCAGGAAGGTAATCAGAGATACAATTTGGCACGAAGTCGGGCATTATTTCGGGCTTGATGAAGGCGCTGTTAGGGGAAAAGAGAATAAGCGCAATAAAGGTAAATGAGACAGGGCAGGTTTGCGCATCTTCTGTTGTGCGTTGGCGAGGCGTATGATACACTCGCTCTCGGTACAGGTTTTGTGGTCGTTATTACTAACCACTAAGCCGGCGAAGCCGGTTTGAGTAGCCAAAACCATGGAAGAAGAGAATAAAGATGATCAAGAGGAAAGTGCTACTGAATAAATAGCCGTTAATACAAAAGCCCCGACAGAAATGGCGGGGCTTTTGTGTTTTAGCTCTTTTTTGGGATAATGGTGGGATGCGAAATTACTCAAAGGTTGGCAATAGACAAGGGAAGCCTGCGTACCGAACGCCAGCCGTATTTCGTTATCAAAAGAACTTGGAAGTTGCGAGATTCAAGGCAAAACAGAACCGAAAGAATAAATAGTAGGAATTTTACAATGTATAATTTGCGTTTAATCGTTTACTTTGAAAGAATAGGCACATGTTAGAAATTCTTTTTCTTATATCGTTTGTATTTCTGGTATTGCTTGGCATAGGCGCCGCGCTTATACCCGGAATACCGGCGATACTTTATATGCTCATTGTAGCTGTCGTTTTCGGTTTTGTTGATAATTTTTCGCGATTGAACAAAACCGAACTTATAATTCTTGCCGTCATTTACCTTATTTCATTTCTTACGGACATGTTTTCGGGCGTGCTTGGCGCGAAATACGGCGGGGCTTCATTTCGGTCGGTATTATTTGGCATATGCGGAGCGATTCTTGGCACGGTTCTTTTGCCTCCATTTGGCGGATTTATCGGATTGTTCGCCGGCGTGCTTTTGTCTGAATTGCAGAAGCAGCGAACGCATCGCCAAGCAGTCAAAGCGGCGACATACGGCGTTATAGGCGCCGTCGCCGGCATGATTGTTAATATCACGCTTTCATTTATTTTCTTCGCGGCATTCATAACGCTAGTTTTCTTTGTAAATTGAATCGTACCGCAGAATTCCACGACGGCTTGCCGCGGGGATATGGACGAGCGGGGATTTATTGATTTGATATAATTGTAGTTGATGGAC
>CAYJSB010000075.1:2070-3566 GCA_964372805.1 uncultured Candidatus Saccharibacteria bacterium
CGGGGATATGGACGAGCGGGGATTTATTGATTTGATATAATTGTAGTTGATGGACAGTTCAAAAATAATTGTTGGCGTGTTGCGCGGAGGACCCTCAAGCGAATATGAAGTGTCGCTTAAAAGCGGTTCAGCCGTGATTGAGAACCTGTATCCCGCGAAATACTCGGTGCGAGATATTTTGATAGACAAAGACGGCGTGTGGCACATTGCCGGCTCATCGCGCAAACCGGAACAGGCGCTCAAGGGTGTTGACGTTGTCTTTAACGCGCTTCATGGAGAATACGGAGAGGACGGTCGAGTCCAGCACATTCTCGGCCATTTCTCTATTCCGTACACGGGCTCCGACGTATTCGGTTCCGCGCTTTCGATGCACAAAATATTAGCCAAGCAGAGAGTTGCGGAAGAGGGAATAAAAATCTCGCATCACGCAGTTATAAGAATTGACAAGCCGGATATCGACGGTCAGACGATTTCCGCGTTTCGTTCCGTATCTCTTCCTATCGTGGTAAAACCGGCGACGCTTGGCTCATCTGTCGGCGTTTCCATAGCGCGCGATTATCACGGCTTTGTTTCATCTGTTCGACGCGCTCTCTCGCACGCTCCGATAGTTATGGCAGAAGAACTGATTTCAGGCAGGGAAGCCACATGCGGCGTCGTTGATAATTTTCGAGGCCGAGAAATTTACTCTCTTTTGCCGACCGAAATCCTGCCTCCGGAGCACAAGGATTTCTTTGATTATGAAGCCAAATATTCCGGAGAGTCAAAAGAAATTTGCCCGGGCAACTTTTCTCCGCAGGAGATGAACGAGCTAGAGCGGCTTGCCGCTTTGGCGCACAAGACGCTTGGACTTCGCCACTATTCACGAAGCGATTTTATAGTAACGCCGAAACGCGGAATATATTTTCTTGAGACAAATACTTTACCCGGACTTACTTCTGAATCTCTTTTGCCGAAAGCTCTTCGCGCAGTAGGCGCCGAATTGCCAGAATTTTTGGATCACGTTATTACGCTTGCGCTGTCGCGCTCGTGATGATATGACAGACCTGTCTTCAAAAAAATGTGTTGCGTGCGAAGCCGGCGGGCCGTCGCTCGATAAAGCCGCCGTTTTGAAGTATTTGCAGAAAGTTAGCGGTTGGAGTACGGACGCGGAGTTTAAGAAGATTTCAAAAAGTTGGAAGTTTGCCGATTTCAAAAGCGCTATTGCGTTCGCGAATAAAATCGCGGATGTGGCTGAATCGGAAGGCCATCATCCGGAAATAACTGTTGGTTGGGGTAAGGTGTCGGTTTTACTTTGGACCCATGCAGTAAGCGGCCTTTCCGAAAACGACTTTATTTTAGCGGCGAAAATTGCTAAGCTTGAGCCGAAGGGCCATTAGCTTAGTTGGCCCGAACAAATTTCAAAGAAATTTGAACGGGTAAATAGAGCGCCTCGAAAACAAAAGTGGGCCGTTAGCTCAATTGGTAGAGCACCACATTTGCAATGTGGGGGTAGCGAG
>CAYJSB010000076.1:0-3547 GCA_964372805.1 uncultured Candidatus Saccharibacteria bacterium
CGCTGGTGGATGTGATGCCGCACGTGGTGGCTCCGGAGGAGGTGGAACTGGAACCGGGAGAATTGGACATGGATTGTTTACGATCATCCGGCACCGGCGGGCAGAATGTCAACAAGCGAGAGACCGCGGTGCGCATCGTGCATGTTCCGACAAAACTCGCGGTGCATGTTGAAGGAGAGCGGAGCCAGCAAGCCAATCGCGAAAAAGGGATTGCGATTTTGCAGGGAAAACTTTACAAAATGCTTGAGGAAAAACGAATCGCGAAAGAAAAGGGAATGTATATTTCAAAGACGACCAGCGCGGAATGGGGGAATCAGATTCGCTCATACGTTTTGCATCCGTACAAAATGGTGAAAGACCACCGCACCGACGTAGAAACGGCAAGTGTGGACGCGGTTCTTGACGGCGATTTGGATATGTTTATAGAAGCGGAGCGAGCGCTGTAGCGCGAGCGGAGTCCAGCTCTTATATCTTTTAGGGCTGTGACGGAGAAAAACCTATAAGTGGTACACACTAAATGAATGCGGCCGCATTCATTTAGTGTGTACCACCGTGTTGACAGCGATAGCGAAATATAATCCGCGACCGCGAATTGTATATAATGCCCGCCTTTTTAATTCCGCACGCAGAATTCCCCGCGAGCTTGTCTACGGGGATATGGACGAGCGGGGTTTTATCGTTTGGGACTGTATGAGCTGCGACTTGACCATGACAGCGCAACAGAGAGGCGGTGTCAGATGTGCTCCAGAGGGGCGGTGTAATAGATACGCCCAAACCGAGTCTTATCTTTATATATCCACAGCACCCTTGTTTTGTCGGCAGGGGGGGGTATACTCAACACATTAATAATAGTAGATTAACTCAAAATATGAAAAAGGTTACTCTCGGGCTTCTTTTAGCAGGTCTTGTTCTGCCGGTGTTTGTGTTCGCGCAGTCGTCAACGGTAAATCTTGCGGATTTACAGGCGCAAATCCAATCGCTTTTAGCGCAAATTGAACAGCTCAAGGCGCAATTAGGGCAACAGCAGGGCGTGCCTGCCAGAGCTTGCTATTCATTTGCAAATAGTCTTCGCATTGGAGATCGCGGTTCTGCGGTTTCTGCTCTTCAAAAAGCGCTTCGTTCCGAAGGTTTTGATATTAATGACGAAGAAGGTGTTTTTGATGAAAGCACAGCGTCATCGGTTGTCGGTTTCCAAGAAAAGTATAGGAGTGAAATATTAACGCCGAACGGTCTCGCGCGCGGCACGGGGTTTGTTGGGAAATCAACGCGGGCAAAACTCAACTTGATTTGTGTTCAAACGCCGCCGACGTGGGTGCCTCCGACCACAACCACAACCCCTATTCCAGTTGAGCCGATAACGATTGCTCCGGTCCAGCCCACATCAGATATTTCCTCACTCGTCGGGATTGACGCGGTTCTGCTGAATTCGTTTAATGACAATGCGGGGCAGTGGAGCGTATTTGGTCCGGGCAATGGATTGGGGTATCAAGGTCCTGCCGACTGGAATTGGCAAGCGAAACTTACGCTTTCTCCGTCTGCGGGGTTTGCCGCAAGAGAAGTTAAATCAATCGGCATTTATCACGATGGCTATGGCGCGCCCGCGCATAAGGAAGGCTGGTCAACTGCGTCACGTGACGATTACGGCAGAAATTCCTTCCCGCTCGTTGTTGGCTACAACGGGAAACAGGTGAACACCGCGTATGATCAGCAGATTCTTGGTGGCGTAGGGGGAACTGTAGTGCTAACACTCTACGGCCAAGTTGAAACGCCGAAGTTCTATGGAGGCACTATTGTTGTAAACTTCACCGACGGTTCGCAGGCGCGCGGGACTATCTCGCCTGCGCCGTTTACGCCGCCTAATATATTTGTGACGACGAATAATCGTCCGCCGGTCATAAATGGCCTTGACGCCCCGACGACTCTTGCTGTGGGGCAACAGGGCACGTGGACAGTGCGAGCGTATGATCCGGAAAAGGGATCGCTTAGTTATTCTGTTGTGTGGGGAGATGAAGTGAACGCCACGCAAGGCTTCTCATCAACTCCAGCTCCTGCTGTCACACAGAGCGCGACATTTACGCACATCTATTACCAAGCAGGAACATACACGCCAACATTCCTTGTGCGAGATACCACTGGCTTAGACGCAAAAACCAGCGCGACGGTGCAGGTTGGCGGAGGAGGGGGCATAGTATCCGAGCAAGTAAAATGTGTGTTTAATGGATCAAATTATCAAGAGAAATGCTATGCAGAATCTGCTTCTTGGGTTAAGGGGGTCTACGGACAGCCGAGTGTTCAGGATGTAGCAACGTGGACTTGTAGCGGCGTAGGTTCATGCGTAGTTAATGTGAACGGTCCAAGAGGCTCACAGATAACATGGAATAGCTCTTGCGCAGACTCAAAATCGCCAGTCACTACGATTGACGGCAATAACGAATACGCGAATTTCTACTGCGGAATTACGCCGCCATCCCTCCCCTTTATCCAAATTATTGCTCCAAACGGAGGCGAGACATACAAGAATGACGGAAGCCAAATTACGGTAAATTGGTATACAAGCAATGTACCATCAGATTTCAAATTTGATGTTATAAGACTTCGAGCATATCCAAATGGCGGGGAATATATCTTGGCTACGAATGTTCTAAATGATGGTCAAGAAGTAATAGCCATACCATCAAATGTTCCTGTCGGCGCTTATACTCTGGAAATCAAGTCATACCTCAATAATGTATTGGTGTTTGACTCAAGTGATTCGTACTTCAAGATTATTTCGGTTACCACCCAACCCTCCATCACCGTCTTGAGTCCGAACGGTGGAGAATCGTGGCTGAAAGGGACAACGCAGACGATTAGGTGGACGTCTCTCGAAAATATAGTAGATTGCCCGCAGGGCGCCGTTTGCACATCTCCTAGGTCTATGTCGCGGTACTACGACCTCAAGCTCGTTCCGTATATTCCGCCGTGCACTGGACCAGTTTGTGCTCTAGGCTTTCCCAGTCCTTACACGATTGCTAATGGCATCAGCGGTGTCTCGTACTCGTGGTCTGTTGGACAAGTGTTGCCAACAGAAACACAGACATCGCTCGCTCCCGACGGCTCATACACCGTCCAAGTCTGCCAGTCGGGAACGAATACCTGCGACTCCAGCGATTCATACTTCAAGATTATTTCGGTTACCACCCAACCCTCCATCACCGTCTTGAGTCCGAATGCGCAGGATATCTTGAATATCGGCGAAACTCGTCAAATTTCTTGGCAATCTTCTAATGCTCCGTCAGATGCATATATGGGTGCTCTGAAAGTATTTAAAGGTAATCAATTTTTGTATGATATTATTCCAACAAGTTCACGTTATCCGGCAACCGGCTCATTTAATTGGAATATTCCTGTAGGTCACGTGGTAGGCAATGATTTTAGGCTTCAAATAACCTTAAAGAATCAGAATAATGAAAATCAGCTCGCTCAAGCCTATAGTAACTACTTCACCATCATCTCCGCCACCACCCAACCCCCAGTTGTTTCTGTTTCACCACTCAACACATTCGCC
>CAYJSB010000077.1:0-3444 GCA_964372805.1 uncultured Candidatus Saccharibacteria bacterium
GTATACTGCCACTATACTACACTCCGACAATGTAAATGACCCCGAAACGTGTATACTGCCACTATACTACACTCCGACAATGTAAATGACCCCGAAACGTGTATATTTACCCGTACACTTGATTGTATCAAGTGTCTCGGGCTGCCACTACCTGCCCCGTAGTGAGCTTCGCTTTACTACTTGTGGTACTACATCCCGATTGAGTAACCGGTTCATTATACAAAATTCAGCACTACATTCAATCATTAAAAAAATCCTATACTGCGATATTGTGCGGAGCGTGTTCGTCTTTTTCTACGAGTTCAGAAAGTTTCTGTTTAAGCCCGTAAGGATTCTCAACGTTTGTGATGGTCACCTCATATGCGGACGAGCCCGCCGTGTTTATTAGCAACGTCCCGCTTCGATATAGCAGCCGTTCCGCTAAACCTTGCCGCACCTCAACGTCTGTTATCTGCGAATAGTTCACGCTTGTCATGCTTGTTGAAAGCCATCCGCGATGAATTAGAATGCGCTTGTTGGTAAACGCAAACATGTTTGAGCGACGCAGCAAAAATCCAAAATAAAACAGGGCGATCGCAAATATAATAATTCCAATACCCCATAACGGCACTAATACAAGTCCTATAACCATCCAGAAAATGAGATTGAAATATAAATAACGCGAGCTCAAAGTAAATTCAACTTCAATCGTTTCTCCTGCGCCAAGTGCCTTATTCCATATTTTATGATGCATGGTATTAAGTCTATCATAAATTTATTTTTTGCGGATAAAATATAAAAATACAATGGTAATATCTACTAAAAATCCGCTATGGACTTGGTATCAAACCGGTCACCTTTGTTTCTTTGATTTGATTGACTTGGCTATCAAATTATGCTACTAAGAACATGGACTTTGACAACGGAAACAATCTAAAACAGGAGGCTTTATGGTACACTCCAGCTTAGACGAGCTACGGCTGGTCTTACAAAAGGCGGGATTGCTGAATAAAGCTATCCCTCTTTGGACAAGATTTGAAGAAGCAACGAAAATCGTTGAAGTTCGCAATATTCTTGACCTGCAACTACCGACCATAACTGACTTGTCGGATGTGTTGGGAGTCACAGATTCAGGAACAGTTCTCGCTGTGCGCATGGATCTCAACTCGTGTGTTGATAATCACAAGAAGTTAGTCGTTGCAGGTCTGATTCTGCGCGGCGTGATTACCGGGCGGATCCCCAATAAACGAGTGGACACGCTCATAGATGGAGGGAACTTCAACTCAGCAAAAGCGCTCAAATACTACGTAGAGCGCTTTGGAATGAAGGGTATGTACATCATGTCGTACCTTTTTCCGAAGGACATCACTGACCTTTTGGAATCCGACAACTTCACGGTCGTTAGGGCGCCGCATAAATACGACCATGCGCGCGAACGAGAGTTTTACGAATTTCTCCGTGAGAGAATGCGGGGCGAGAAGTTTGGTAGAAATAAGTTCTGCCTCTGGCATGCGAAGTATGGAGGGGTCGTCGAGTATCCATTTGGAAAAGAGATTGCTCAAGAGATGAAAGCTCCGCTTGATTGTACGATCGCATGTCTAGGAGCAGGATCAATCTTGGAAGGAATCCAAATCCCTATTCAAGACATCTTTGAGGAGAAAGGGTTGCCGTTGCCCGCAATCTTCATTGCCGAACATCAGCTCTCGCCGTTGTTCGCAAAATCTATTGCAGTCCAAACTGTCGCAGGTGACGTTATCCCATCGCATATGGCGGATGCAAGAAAGTATCGTCGTGTACCAGAGCTTCCCCATATCGTCATTGGTCCTCATTACGACGAGATCAACCCGCTCCTTTCTCGGGCGTCTATAGCAAGAGTAAAAGGGGTTGTTCAGTATTCGGAAGTTGATTGGCAAGCAACACAAGCATTTCTCGCCGAGCGTGGAATAAGCGTGGGAAATTCCTCAGCAGCGAATATCAGTGTTGCGTGGCGACTAGCAAGTGAGCGACGTCGCGTGCTTACAGTTATCTACGAACCTTGGAGAAATTTCTATTCTCCGGTCAAGACCTGAACTCATGGCACACAGTGTCCATCGAGTTTCAGGTCTTTTTTTGTAAAAATGCTATCATTACTATATGGAAACAAGAAAAAATAGATTGCTTTGGATTCTATATGACTTTGCCAACTCCATCGTCTCAATAGTATTTTTCCTTTATTTTGCACAATGGATAGTGGTTGATAGGGGGATTTCTGATTTTCACTTCAATCTTACCTTCACTATTTCGGCAGTGCTTTTGCTTCTTACGGCACCGTTCGCCGGCTTGTTATTGGATAAATTTTTGAAACGAATCGCTGGTCTGCGCTATGCAACTGTTTCAACAGTCATTTTTTATGGACTTTGCGCGACGTCAGCTTTATCGAATCACGAAGTAGCCGCACTTATTTTCTTTACACTCGGATTGTATTCGTATCTGCTTTCTTTCACTTTCTATACGCCTCTCATAAATGACATAGCTCAACCATCAAAAAGAGGATTGATTTCTGGTCTCGGCATAACCGCAAATTACCTCGGTCAATTTGCAGGGCTTATTATTGCACTGCCGTTTTCAAACGGAACTCTAAAATTTTTTGATGGTGCACCGCGCGCAGAAACACTTCTACCATCTGTCATTATATTTTTTATTCTGGCACTACCTATGCTTATATTTTTTCGAGAGCCGAAAAAGATAGCGGAAAAAATATTTTTAGGGATGGAAGCGAAAAATCTCTTCAAAGAAACCCGAGGATTGCTTGCGTTTCCTAGCGTGGAATTTTTCCTCGCTTCTTATTTTTTATTTAATGACGCTATTTTAACTGCCGCCAATAATTTCCCTATTTTTCTTCAGCAAGTTTGGCAAATTTCCGATACCACAAAGACATATATTTTACTCGGAATTCTTATCACCTCTGCTATTGGTGGCACCTTATCCGGTTTCCTTGCGGATCGTCTTGGCCACAAAAGGACGCTCATGTTTATACTTGCTGGATGGGTATTTATTTTGCCTCTAGTTGGACTACTTACAAACTTCACGTTATTTGTGATTGCTACAACGCTTATGGGTTTTTGGTTTGGCGCAAACTGGGCCGTATCGCGTTCTCTTATGTCATGTATTGCCCCGCCAGGAAAACATAATTTAGCTTTTGCCTATTTTAGTTTAGCAGAAAGAGCATCATCATTTGTCGGACCGATTGTTTGGGGGCTGGTTGTTTCAAATCTCGTTTCTATTGGAAGTGATCGTTATAGAATAGCTACACTCGTGATTACTGGATTTATTATTCTTGGACTTTTTACACTTTCTCGTGTTAGAGATGATAGAACATTATCGGTCGTCGCAACCAATTTGTAATTTTCCGGCGAGCATCGCATTTCGCCCCGCCACACTGCCCGAATATTTTTACGGGCATCTCCGTACCGGAGCAGTACACCT
>CAYJSB010000078.1:0-3421 GCA_964372805.1 uncultured Candidatus Saccharibacteria bacterium
CGATGTTTTACCATTGAAACTACAGGCCCAATGCAAAGATAGTAGCATACCTTTTGTTTTTTTAAAGCTGGAAGCTGCGAGCCAAAAGCGGTAAGCTAAGTGTGCCGACTTCCGCGTAATGTCTGCGACTGTCCGCGTTAAGTCCGCATAAGATATGGAACCACTCGCGTCAAAAATCAGACCGAAGAACCTCAAGGAATTTGTGGGGCAGGAACACCTTGTCGGCAAGGGGAAACCCCTGCGCGTTGCGGTGGAAAAGAAGCACCGCTTCTCATTCATACTCTGGGGACCGCCAGGCGTGGGCAAAACGACGCTTGCCAAGATTTACGCGAAAGCGCTTGATGCCCGCCTCTGGGAACATTCGGCGGTTTCCGCCGGCAAGGACGATATACGGCGCATCGTTGAAGAGGCAGACACGGTTTTTGACCAGCGCCCGAAAGTTTTGTTTCTGGACGAGATTCATCGCTTCAATAAAGCCCAGCAGGATTTTCTATTACCGTACGTTGAAACAGGGAAGCTGACGCTTATTGGCGCGACGACGGAAAACCCTTCGTTTGAAGTCATCTCTCCGCTTCTCTCGCGCTGTCGCGTGTTCGTTTTGCACGCGCTCTCCGAAAAAGAAATTGGGGTCATAATCAAGCGCACAAAGATTAGACTTGCAAAGGACGCGCTCCTGTGGCTTGCAGAGATGGCAAACGGCGACGCGCGCATTGCGGTTACGGTGCTTGAGAACGCGCTGGAGCTGTATAAGAAAGTTACTATTGAGACATTGAAGTACACGCTTCAGCATGCATTTTTACGTTTTGATAAAAAAGGAGACCAGCACTATGACACTATCAGTGCGTTTATAAAAAGTATGCGGGCGGGCGATGCCGATGCGGCGATTTACTATCTCGCGCGAATGATTGAGGGTGGGGAAGACCCGAAATTCATCGCTCGGCGGATGGTGATTTTCGCGTCGGAGGATATCGGTTTGGCGCAACCCACCGCGCTTGTTGTCGCGAACGAAGTTTTTCAAGCGGTTGATACGATCGGATTGCCCGAAGCCGCCATCAATCTCGCGCATGGCGTGGCATACCTCGCGCTTGCGAAAAAAGACCGCAGTGCTTACGATGCGTTGCGCGCGGCACAAGCAGACGTGCGCGAGACGGGCAACCTCCCGATACCGCTTAAAATTCGCAACGCGCCGACAAAACTCATGAAAGAGCTCGGATATGGAAAAGATTACACAAAATACGACAAAGAGAGCTATTTGCCGGAAAAGTTGAAAGGGAAAAAGTATCTCAAGAGTTTTAAAAAGTTTGAGAACTAGCCTTTGACAATTGAATTGGTGGGGGTAGTACCACACCGCTTCCCGAAACTGCCGAACAAAGTTAATCAGTGGGTGCAAATTTATGGCGCTTCGACTTCGTCGAAGCGCCATTTTTTTATTCAATAAATTTCCCGGTCTCTTTTTCGATAGCTTTGATGTCTCGAGGGGTAAACCACTTTGTTTTTTTGTCGCGTTTAAACCATGTCATTTGGCGTTTGGCATAGTGCCATATTTCCACAATATGTGCGTAGGTAGCGCCGCTGCCACTTGACATTGATATTCTATTTGTGCTATTATGGCAACGGGTAAGAAATGGACATTGAAAAAGCAGTTGCACTGTGCGAGATAGCTTCTTGCATACCTCTCCGATTATTACTTTAAAACAGAGGCATGCAGTAAGCTATCTCGCAGACGAGTAGTACAGTAAGTTACCTGAACTGGTACAAGGGATTTATCCCATAGGTAACGGTACGCACTACCGGTGAGCTGAAAACTCATGGCGCAAGCCAAACAGTGCATTCCATTGCTATGAAATACATCATGTTATACGGACTTCTCGTTATTGGGACGTACATCCTTTTGTACGTCGTTGGCAGACTCGTTAACCACCCCAAGGACCTACTCCTCCTGGCGAAAAACATCATGTTCTACTCACTCATCGGGACGTGCATTCTTTTGTACGTCGTTGGTACACTCGTCGCCTATTCGAATAAGGACTTGCTCCTTTTCGCAGGTTTTATCGGAGGCGCCTGCTTGATTGCAGGAATCAACCTCGGGGTGTCGGGCGCGAGACGGAACCAAAGTCTTGGTTACATTGGGTGACACAGGCACGCCGAAAGGCAAAACAAAAGCTCGCAAGTTTTGTTTTCCGATAGGAACCAAAAAAGAAACCATTGTCAAGAGAATTTTGAGGCTTTTTTAGGAGTCCCGAAACTTTCATTGACCCGATTGGCCCTCGCGTCTTACGCGAGGGCCTTTTTACAAAAATTTTCCACCGAGTTCTAAAATCTGCCGATTTTCTTTTGGCGAAAACCATTTTATTCTTTTATCCCTTTTAAACCATGTCATTTGGCGTTTGGCATATCTCCATATTTCCGTATCCAATTTTTTTATCATCTCGTCTCTTGTCATTTGGTTTTTTAGATATTTCGCTAAGTATCTATACTCAAGCCCGAGTTCCTCCATCCGTTTCCAGCTCAATCCTTGTTTATGTAGTCGTTTTGCTTCGCCAATCATCCCTCGGCTAATTCGTGAGAATAAGCGAATAGTTATGCGTTTGCGGAGTTTGTCTTTGGGTATGTTCAACCCTATCGATAATATGTCATACTGGTCGCGGAGAGACGATTCAGTTGGAACCCATTGGTTGGTCTCCGCTGGCCAATGTCTAGGTTCCTTTCGTCTCTCCATTTTCTTTTTCCGAAACCATTTTGCGATTTCTATAGCCCGTATCACTCTACGCTTGTTATTTTTGTCTATATTTTTAGCGCGTTTCAGGTTTAGTTTCTGAAGTATTCGGAAGAGTTGCGGAGCGTTTTTCTTTGCAAGTTGCGCGCGGAGTTTCATGTCTGGCGGGACATCAGGAATTGTTTCGTCTCCAAGCAGGGCGGAAATATAAAAACCGGTTCCACCGCAGATAATCGGGAGTTTGCCACGAGCGATGATATCTTTTATCGCCTTACGAGCCAGTTCCATATATGGAACCACCGTGAACTGCTTTTTGGGGTCTGCCACATCGAGCAAATGATGACGTACGCCTTTCATTTCTCGCTTTGTTATTTTGCCGGTCCCTATGTTCAGACCGCGATACACTTGCCGCGAATCTGCGGAAATTACTTCGCCATTGAATTTCTTTGAGAGCCGCACGGCGATATCGCTTTTCCAGACCGCCGTTGGGCCGAGTATTACAATTATCTTCTGTCTCATTATGCAGTATTCTTGAATTAGTCCGAACCCTTCGACTCCGCTCAGGGCAGGCGCATTTCGCCCCTCGACAAGCTCGGGACGAGGAAGTCCCCCCGCTTGCCCATCCGAAGCCGAGAGGCGAAGGAGGGCGAAAATCCGAAAACGCGGCGGCTTGTACTGAGCGACTCGTGGTGAGCGAAGTCGAAC
>CAYJSB010000079.1:0-3420 GCA_964372805.1 uncultured Candidatus Saccharibacteria bacterium
AAATTACGACAGTTGGAATTACTGGTACGCGCGGTAAATCTACAACCACGATGCTTATTTATGACATTTTGACGGCCGCCGGAATGCGGGTTTTTCTCGCAGGAAATATAAGAAACACGGCAACGCTGGCTCTGCTCGAAAAAGTGAACGACGGAGATTATGTCGTTCTAGAACTTGATTCATGGCAATTGCAGGGGTTTGGCGAGGCAAAAATATCACCGAACATTTCCGTGTTTACGACCTTCATGCAGGACCATATGAATTACTATGGTTCGACTACGCTCACCACAAGCAGTGCGATGGAAGCGTATTTTAAAGACAAGGCGCAGATTTTCAGGCACCAAAAAGAAGGCGACCACTTGATTGTCGGCGAGGACATTGCAGATATGTTTCAGTGGGACGCAAAAGGAACATTGCATGTGGCAACACGCGCTGACATCCCAAAAGAGTGGATGCGCCTGTTTTTTGGAGAGCACAATCGTTTAAACGGCGCGTGTGCTCGGGAAGTTGCGGAGATTCTTGGAATTTCTATGCGCACGGTTCGTAAGGTTTTCAATACATTTCACGGTCTTGCGGGACGGCTTGAGCTTAAACGGATGATAAATGGCGTGCGTGTTTATAATGACAACAGCTCAACAACTCCGGACGCGACGCTTGCCGCGCTTCGCGCAGTTGGCAATTCAAATCGCCGTGAAGTCGTGTTAATTATTGGGGGCGATGATAAACAGCTTGATATGTCTGCGCTCGTTGCGGAAATTCCGAAGTGGTGCTCGAAGGTGGTTTTGTTCAAAGAGCGCGGTACCGATAAAATTCGCGGCGAGATTTTTAAACTAGAAGAACAGGGCATTGATGTGTACGAGGAAGAAGGGTTACCGTCAACGGTCAAGCGGGCATTTTCTGTTGCCGTTTCTGGCGAGACCGTTCTTTACAGTCCGGCGTTTTCTTCTTTCGGAAAATGGTTCAAAAACGAGTATGATCGCGGTGAGCAATTTGTGAAAATTGTCGTGGGTTTGTGATGATCCAAGATAATAGTATCGCCGTTGGTTTATAACCGCATTACTTTACAAGGTCACTTTCTTACAGAAAAGCAATATGTACTAACTCTGCGCTATAGCGCAGAGTTAGTACATATTGACAGATATAGAAAATTATGTACACTGCAATTCAGTAGTTAGGGTACAGAAAACCAGAAACATCCCAAAGCGCTTTGCTACGCAAACGCTCGGATAAAACATCCCTAAAACGCATGTGCTTTCAGCACGTCGCTTGGGCAAGAAATGTGGGGCGTTTGCCGTTTCGGCAAACGCCCATTTTTTTGTCTCTGTTGATTGGTTGGTGCCATACACCAAACTTATTCGACCGCATGAGTTTAGTGTATACAAAATTACAGTATTGATTCACGTTCACATTTCGCTATACCCCCGCACTGACTTTTTGTAAAAAGTTAGTGCGGGGGTATACTACAATCGTATGAACCACAAGGCATTTCAGGAGGTAAAAAGCGTTCATATTCTCGGAATTGGCGGAATCGGGGCGTCGGCTTTGGCGCGGCTATTTTTTCACGAGGGGAAGCGGGTGAGCGGGCAGGACATTGTGTTGTCTTCGGTGACAGAAGAGCTTAAGCACGGTGGCATTACAATTTCGAAAGGGCAAAAGTTATCAAAGATTCCGAAAGGGGCAGATCTTATTATTTATTCAAGCGCGCTTTCAAAACATAGTCCGGAATTTGTTCGGCGTTTGAAGCAACTTGGGATACCGATGCTTTTATACTCGGAAGCGCTAGGCCGTTTTTCAAAGGATAGATATACTATCGCTGTTTCAGGTACGCATGGGAAGACTACGGCGGTTGCAATGACAGCGCGCGTGCTTTCAGACGCAGGCCTTTCGCCGACCGTTATCGTCGGAAGCATACTAAAGCGAGAGCGAAGCAACTTTATCGCCGGCACTGGAAAATATCTGGTTGTAGAGGCAGACGATTATCGCCGTCAGTTTTTAGAGCTTTCTCCGCGCATTTTGGTGATTACCAATATCGGCGAAGACCACCTTGACTACTATAAAGATTTTGCGGATATCCAGTCTGCGTTCGCAGAGCTTGCATTAAAAGTGCCTTCGAATGGTTATATCATTGCAGACACTTCAGACAAAGCGGTGCGCGAAGTGTTAGGAAAAGCGATAGCGCGCGTTGTTGATTACGGGGAATTTCTGAAGGAAAAAATCAAACTATCTTTTCCTGGGAAACATAATCAGGAAAACGCGGCGTGTGCTCTCGCGGTTGCGCATATTTTGGGCGTGCCGAAACAAACCGCGCTTAAAGCTCTTGAGAAGTTTGATGGCACCTGGCGGCGGTTTGATTTTCGCGGAAAGACAGCAAGAGGCGCGCTTGTGTACGACGATTACGCGCACAATCCCGACAAAGTGCGTGCGGCAATCGCCGGCTTCAAAGAAGCACATCCGAAGCATCGCCTGATCGTTGTGTTCCAGCCGCATTTGTATTCCCGCACAAAAACATTACTGAAAGGATTTTCGAGCGCGTTTGACGGAGCGGATGAAGTCCTTATAGCGCCGATATTCGCGGCACGCGAGAAAGCGGACAAGTCCATTTCATCGGAGATTCTTGCAGATGCGATACAAACAGAGAATCCGAAAAAACCTGTTCGATATATCGAACAGATTAGATATGTTGAAAAGAATTTGCGAGCAACCGCAAAAAGAGGCGATGTTATTGTAACAATGGGCGCTGGCGATATTTATAAGCTTGCCGAGGCGCTTATCAATCGGAAAAAATAATTCTCCAGTTCCATTCTCAAATTCTCAAGAATTTGAGAATAGATTGGGGTATGTTAACATAGACCGCATGAATGGCGGAAAGAAAAATTATCATCAGCTTGAGCGAATTGTGCGTGGGTTCTCTAATCACCGAAGGATCGAGATAGTTGCACTCCTCAAGAAGCTGCCGGAACTTTCACTCGATGAGATCGCTACGATGCTGCACATCAATTTTAAAACTGCATCGGAGCATGTGCGTCGGCTGGCAATAACTGGATTGGTGTTGAAGCGGTCGGAAGGGAATAGTGTTCGACACAAGCTTACTTCCCGTGGAGAATCTATTCTCAAGTTCTTAAGAACACTAGAATAGATTCTAGGGTAGATTAGTGAAATGATTAGAAAAGTATCCTTCAAGAATAAAAGAGGGTTGATGTTGCGGGGAATTCTCCATGTGCCAAAACAGTACGATACTGCGGTTGTGTATTGCCATGGTTTCCCTTCAACGTGTCGCGGGCATTCGGCGCGGCGCATTGGCAGGGACTTGGGTTCACGATTTTTGACGTTGCGATTTGATTTTAGCGGTACGCCGGTTTCGGACGGAAAGTTTGAAGAAAAATTAATGAGCAGGGAGGTTGAGGACATCCGCTCGGCGAT
>CAYJSB010000080.1:0-3346 GCA_964372805.1 uncultured Candidatus Saccharibacteria bacterium
TTCGTCCGATACTTATGTAGTACCGTAGGGAAGTGGCTTTTCCTGACCGATTTACGAAAGGTGTTACGTCGCACAATATATCTTTTCCGACTTCACACCCAATCCTGAACACCCAAAATAATTGGTGCGTCGGTAAGATTTAGTACTATAACTTAGTTGTCTACCGTGCCAGTGTTGTCGTTCTTATTAAATAATCCGGATATAGGATCGTATATGTAGTCGTTCCAAACGCGCTGGGCCGTATTCCACGTGAAGACAACATTTTTTCTTATAAGAGGTTTGGCGAAGACCTGTTCTAGATCAATGCCGAAGTAGCTTAGAGCGATTAAAACCACAAGAAGAAGTATGAGAAGCTGAACGAATCCTTTTTGATTTTTCATAGCGTTTAAAATAATTGATATGCGAGAATGATACCTTTTTACGGAAGTTCGGGCAAATAGCCAAGTGGATTAAGATATGCTTTTAGGTCGGCAACTGGCATTCGGTAGGTTCCTTTACAGACAAAACTCTTGCGGTCCATAATTTCTACGCCCTGCGAAGCATATAAGGTGAAATGCAGATGTGGTCCTGTGGAGTATCCAGTATTACCGCTATAACCAATAACATCTCCTGTCGAAACGGATTGACCTGAACTGACTGAAATCACGGACAAGTGCGCGTACAACGTCGAGAGACCGTTTTGGTGCCTTATAAGCGCCCATTTGCCGTATGAAGCGTCTGGACATACCGTATCGGTATTTCCGGTGTCAATCACTTCCCCATCGCGCGCAGATTTTACAGGAGTTCCGATGCTCGCACGAAAATCGATTCCATTATGACCTTTTCCATTATAGATTTGCGGATTACTTTGCGCAAATTTTGTATTGCCAAAATATTGCGTGATGAAAATCGATTCAAGCGGCCATGAAAGCATGTTATACCGAGCTTCGGGTATGCTTGACGCGTCTTTCAGGAGTTTGAGCTGTGATTCGAAATCAAGGAGTTCTTGCTCAAACGCATCGCGAAGCGCCCTTTTTTTCGTTAGGAGTCTTTGATAATTTGCCTCGCTGTTTTTCGTAGTCGCGAGTAAGGTATTTTTTTGTTTAGTATTGTAGCTTACAACCTGTTTTTGGTTTGCCAGTTGTGTACGAAGTTTCGTAAGCTCATTTTTGATTTTGGCAGTCTCGGTTTGCTGGCTCTCAAGACCAATCTTGATATGCACGAGCGTTTCTATTTTGGCCCTGAGACTATTTTGTATGCTTTGAATAGCATCAATGTCCTCCCATGCCCGCACAAGAGATCTGGTGTCAAGAATTCCTTCTACAAATGATTTTTGGTCGTATTCGTTCAAAATTCGCAAGCCTTTTGCGATGGCGTATCGGTTCGTATTGGCGCTGTATTCATTATCATTTATTTCGATCGCAAGTGACTCAAGTTGATATGTCGTTCGAGTTATTTTATTTTCGGTTACAGAAAGATCTGCTTCGAGTTTTTTTCGTGTTATATCAAGCGATTTTATTTCGTTTTGAAGCGTGTTTTTTTGTCCGCCGATTTGCTTAAGCTGTTCTTTAAATCCATTTATTTCGGCCTCTAGTTTTTGTATCTCGTCTGATCTTCCAGCGATAAGTATATTCAGCTCATTCTCACGTGCAACAGCTTCATCTACATTAAATTCTGTTTCTTGCGCAAGAACCGAAAACTGGACGCTAGCAAGCGCTACAAGCACTGTTATGACTAGGACTAGGACATAGCGTGAAGTGAAACGATGCGCCACAGGCCTATTTTAGCAGATCTAGAGCGAGTTTGAGGCGTTTTATGCTTTCTTGCGTTCCAAGTATAGATATAAGATTAAACGGATCTATCGAACGTTCGCGGCCGGATAAGGCATATCTGAGTGGCCATAGCACCTCCCCTCTTCCGTTTTGGTCGGCGTATGGGTAGATATTTTCTCTTACATTGGTCATTTCGGGATTTGCATTGAGAGTTTTAAGAATGCTGACTATATATTCAAGATGTGTCTTTGTAGCACTTGCTTCTGGATCTTTTTTCCAGAGCAATGATTCTTTTGAGTAGTTGGCCGTCGACACGATATAATCAAATTCACCGTCTTTTGCAAGAGAAGTCGCTTCGCCGTAATAATGGATGCGCTCAAGAACTAACTGGCTTAATCTTTCAATTTGCCATTTTTCAAGCTTGTTCAGCGTTTTGTTTTGAGACAGTGCGTTTTTTATGCCGTTTAATGCCTCTTTGTGAGGCCTTTGCAGGAGATAACGCTTGTTTAGCCAGTTGAGTTTTTCTCGATTGAATATAGCGCTGCTTGTTTGCACGCGTTCAAGTGAAAATTCTTTGACAAGCTCTTTTATGCTCATCGCTTCCCTGTCGTCGCCCGGGTTCCATCCCAAAAACGCCAAAAAATTCAAAAGTGCTTCAGGCAGATATCCTTGCTCGCGATAATATTTTAACGAAACGCTTTCTCCGTGTTTGCGTTTGGAGAGTTTGGAACGGTCAGGTGCGAGTATAAGCGGGATATGCCCATACTTGGGCGTTGGCGCACCTATTGCCTCCTGAATAAGTATTTGCCGCGGCGTGTTTGAAATGTGATCTTCTCCGCGAATGACATGTGTTACACCCATCAGAAAATCGTCCACAACGACGGCGAGGTGGAAGAGCGGTTCCTCCATGCTTTTGGCGATAACAAAGTCGCCGAGTTCGGTAGTGTCAAACTCTATGCGTCCTTTAATCAAGTCTTCAAAAACAACTTTGCGGTTCGGATTTTTGAATCGAATAACTTCTGCCCGTCTTTGCGATGCGTCGGCTTGCGCATGGCTTTCTTCGGCGTGGTTTTCTTTTGAAAGATATGCCGAACCGGAATCAATCAGTTTCTTGAGATATTTTTGATGCATAACGGTTCTGTCAGATTGCCTATGAGTTTCATCAAATTCAATCCCGAGCCACTTGAATCCATCCAAAATATCTTCTTCGTATTCTTTCTTTGAGCGTTCTTTGTCCGTGTCCTCAATACGCAAAATCAGTTTGCCGCCATTCTGGCGCGCGAAAAGATAATTAAACAGCGCCGAACGCGCTCCGCCTACATGAAGCGGCCCTGTCGGGCTCGGCGCAAACCTGCAAACGACTTTTTCGGTAGATTTCATGCGGTTATTTTAGCACGGTTTTGAGCCATGTAACGGGTCTTGACAAGATAAATGTAGTCGTGATATACTTCTTTTCAGAAATGCTGGTTGGTAACTTGTACAACGCAGGTAACCAGCAGACAGAACCTTTTATGAATATTCCAACTATTATACTTACTCTTGGGTGTATCGTCTTCTTCGGCACTTTGCTTGTATGTTTCGTCACAGGAAGGATG
>CAYJSB010000081.1:0-3299 GCA_964372805.1 uncultured Candidatus Saccharibacteria bacterium
CGGCTCTTCGCCTTTCTTCTTCCGCTCGCGGTTGAGTTCCTCCAAACGGCTCTTTTTCATCCACACTTCCCCTTCCACGATAACGGATACTGATTCGTGCAAACGAAGCGGTACCGACTCAATCGTTTTTACATTCTCAGTCACTTCTTCGCCGACAATGCCATCTCCGCGCGTTGCCGCAGTTTTAAGTAACCCTTTTTCATATTCAATCACAATCTTAAGCCCGTCAATTTTGTGTTCGCAAGTGTAGGTAGGGGAAACACCACCCCCCTGCCTCGCCGACTCAGCACCCCCCCTCAACTGAGGGGGGGAGGTAGAATGAAGCATGCGCTTCACGCGCATATCAAACTCCCGCATTTCTTCTTCAGTAAACGCGTCGTTAAAAGACCACTGCGCCACTTTATGCTTCACTTTTTTAAACATCGGAAGCGGCGCTCCGGCAACGCGCTGCGATGGCGAGTCCTGCGTTACTAGTTCTGGATACTTCGTCTCAATCTCAACCAACTCGCGCTTCAGCGAATCAAGCGCCGCAGGCGTTATGTCGGAATTATCAAGCACATGATACTCATAGCGATATTTCTCAATCGCTTTTTTGAGATGCTCCAAACGCGTCTGTACTACTTTTGGAATAACGCGAGACATAATTTCTCCTCCATTGTAGCAGAAAGCGGCACCAGATGTTTGTCTCCTTTTTGGCGACCCGCCGATGAGGCGGAAAGCCCCCAACATCTGGTGCCGCTTAAGTTAAGGCAGTACTTAATACTTCACCCGTATCGCTCGTTCCACGCGATTCGGATTTGGGTTATCAGTACAGTCGTTTTTGCCGCGCGCTTCAATGATTGTAGCGGAAATTTTATCTTTATTTTCGTCGATTTTACTCACGGTAACATCCGCGCACGCGGTTCCGTCAAGCGGTATGCGAAAATCAGAAACGGCGGAAAATGCCTCACGCGTTGATGCAACGCCAATATTTCCATTACGGCATTTGACGGTTGTGGGTTCCGGTATGCTCTGTGAATTTGTAGAAGTCGCAAAAACGGCGGGATGTTTGCGGTCATTGTAAAACGCGCATTCCCATCCGGAATCGGCGGCATAAAACGCGATGCGCGACTCGCGCGCAACAGACGACAAATTTAATTCGCGCAAGACGATATTGAATGTCGCAATGCCGATCGCCAATAAAAGCGAACCAACGAGCGACGCAAACAACAAGGTAAATCCACTTTGTGTATGAATTTTTTTCATATTCGTATTCATATTCGTAGGTATTCGTAGATTAATATTCATTAGTATATTGGTATGTTTACCTCTACCAGTCATAAATATATTCCAGCACTGTCACATCGCGCTTTGGCAAATTGCCAGTTTCCCACAACACCTTCACTTCTACTTTCGCCTCTTTGTCTGAAGTACGGTTGCCGTTTGGAATAGTATCAATTCTGACTTCCTGCACAAAACGAGTATCTTCCCAATCGATATTATTCTTCGGTTTGTAGCCATACCACCCGTAGCGCGTATTAAACGCAAGCATTTCGCAAAAACTGTTATAGGGCGGAAGTTCTTGGTTGCCGCATTTTTTAAATGCACTGTCCCTGTTTTGCGTTACATCAACCATGCAAAACTGCCCCACACAATCGGACAATCCGTTAAGCCAACTTTTCCTTTCATGTTCATTTTCATCGCGCACGCTCCGTATATATTCAATCGCTTCTTCGGCAAGAAAGCCCGCAATAACCTGATCGCGCGCATACACGGCGGAACGGATGCTCCGTTGGGCAAGGGTTAAAGGTCCCACCACCGCGCTCACCAAAATCACGACCGCAACAAGCGTTTCTATGAGCGAGAATCCTCGCTCGAGATCTGAAAATTGTCTCCTTTCGGGAGATCCCCAGAATGGGGAAAAATTGAAAATTGAAAATTTCATATCAGCTATCCAACAACCGCTGCGTAATAAATGTCTGGACATCAAAACGTGATTTCAACTTCGGCTTTTCTTGCATAAACCCGCCAACGAGCATGAGCGCATGCGGCTGAATATTGTCTCCCGCCTCCGTCCCCTCAATCAAAAAGCAAAAACGGTCAACCGTCACTTCCGGCGCAGTCATGCCGATCGGGTTGCCGCCGGACACCGTCCGCATAATCCGCGTTTTGTCAAGATAATACGAAACTAATATTCCATCTTGAGATATAAACGAAATACCGCTGACATAATTGAGTAAACACTTCCCTTGTAAAAAACCAGACGATGAATAGCTGGAGCCAGTGCGCAGATTGCGCGCTATGCTTTCCAATGTAAAACTGAGGTTATTGACGACCGATTTAAACGCTTGCGCTTTGCGATTCGCGTCGGCAATCGCGAGCAACGCGCCGGCGGCAACAAGCGCAACTACGATAAATACCGCCACGGACATAATCATCTCAATAATCGTAAAACCGCGTACCGGCTTCCTCTGTAAAACTATTCTTTTTTTTAAATTTTGCATTTTGAAATATCTTCACTTCTAATAGAAATCTGTCCGGTCTCAAATACTTCAACCGTACGGCACTCGTGCCCTTTCGGAGAAGTGATGGTTATGCGGGCGCCTTGATAGCGTGTTCCGCCTGTACTGTTCAAGTTCGTCACGAGCGCTGCGTCCGGCATGGGCCGTTTGAATGTTATATCGAGATACGAAATTGCGCTTCCTTCAACAACTTTTCCTTCAATGTCAAAATTGCGGCATTCAAGGGCGCCTGAGGTCTGTACTCCGCAAAAAGACGCGATGCGGCTCCCACGCTCAAAACGATACACCTTGAGACATTCGGAGTTTACTCCAGAAACGCATGCGCCGGACTCATCGGTTCCTCCATAGCGCTTGTCTGGATTGCGGTCGGTAAAAAAGACGAAAGAATCGCCCCCCGAAAAATGCAACCCGTACGGGAATGAAAAGGTTCCTGCGCCGGACAACGGCTCGCGCGCCGCGATGCCGTAACTCTGCGCTTCGCGAAACGAAAGCGCCACATCATACGCGAGGTTCGTCGCCAAAATACTCTCTCCGAACCGTGCGTGATTCATAAGCGCCGCGCTTGTAATAATCGTAAAAAGCGCGATGACAATCATAAGCTCCATCAACGAGAAACCTCGTTGATAATTTTCAATTTTTCTCCCTTCGGGGGATCTCCCGAAGGGAGACAATTTCCAATTTTCAAACATATAGAAACGGTACAATACTAAATTCAAAAAACCAGACAATGAATGCTCCGAGGGCCAAGAATGGACCGAACGGCAGTTCGCTCTTCATCCCGAACGAAAATCTGCGCGC
>CAYJSB010000082.1:0-3297 GCA_964372805.1 uncultured Candidatus Saccharibacteria bacterium
GGATTAAACTTCTGCATCGCCGCTTCCCTGCCTTCAGTCACAAGCAACGCAAGAGCTTCAGAGACTTTTTTTGATACTTTTTTGAATTCTACAGCTTCGGCAGGTTTGTATTTTCCCAAAATATAATCACCGACTTCTTTTTCGCCAGCTGGTTTTTTCACCTTGCCTTTTCCGGCGTCTTTTGAGATGCCGGCGCGCACGCGCACAAACGCTTCCGTTTTAATCGCTCGAATAACCGATTCAACGCCACGATGCCCGCCTGAACCGCGATTGAAGGAAATCTTGAAACGTCCAAACGACAAATCCAAATCGTCGTGAATCACCGCCAAATTGCTAGCTTCTCTTTTCTTACCGTGAATCTTAAATCTTAAATCTTTAATCTGACTTACTGCCTGCCCCGACTTGTTCATAAAAGTATCGGGCAACACAACTGTCACTTTTTCCCTAAATCCGCTTCCGGCGGATCGGGCGACCGACTTCAAAGAAGTCGGTTTAGCCTTTTTGATTTTTCCTTCTACGACCTGCGCATTGGCTTTTTTATCAAATTCAAAATCGCCGAAGTGCTGCGCGCGAGCAAACGCGAGCGCGAGCGCGCGCCCAGTATTGTGCCGCGTTCCTTCGTACTCCGCCCCAGGATTTCCCAAACCAACGATTACATAGCTCATAGTTTATAGCTTATAGCTTATAGCTTTGGTAGGCAAGCAGACTGACTCGCATAAAAAAAGACCTACTAGCTCAATGAGTCTTCGGTTCTGCGCTTTTTGAAACATCTCCTTTCCCCTACTCGAAGTGAGACTTGTCATTTTTTAGACATTGCACAGCCCCGCCAATGCGGGGCGAGCATAGCGACGCGCCAGCGGGCGCGGACGCGCGTCTAAAAAATGACAAGTTGAAGGGTGTTTGCTGTCAAACGATAAACTGTATTACAATGCACACATCGTGACGAACAAAACAGAACTGAAAGACGCCATGCAAAAAAAGGGCGGCATCTGGGAAACTATCCGTTTCATTGCAATCTCTCTTATCATTGTCTTTTGCGTCCGCTATTTTATCGCCCAGCCGTTCGTCGTCTCCGGCGAATCTATGGTACCTACTTTTGAAAACGGCGAATACCTCGTTGTCGATGAAATCTCATATCGATTCAAAGAACCGGCGCGAGACGATGTTATTATCCTTCGCTACCCGCCTGACCCGAAGAAATTTTTCATTAAGCGCATCATCGGACTCCCGGGCGAGAAGCTTGTTTTTGAAGGCTCTACGCTAACGATAACACCCGCAAGCAACGGAACGCCCATCGTACTCAATGAACCGTTCATTAAATTTCCAAAAGAAAACTATCTTGCGGTAACACTCAAGCCAGACGAGTATTTCGTTATGGGCGACAATCGCGCGGAAAGCTCCGACTCGCGCATGTGGGGCCCGCTTCCGCGAAAAAACATCGTCGGCACCCCGCTCGTACGCCTCTTACCGTTAAATCGTATCGACTGGAAACCTGGCGCTGTTACGACAGAAATCCAAAACTAAACTTCCCAATAGAAAGCGCGCATGAAAACACTTAATAAAACTTCGCCTCGCCTAAATGTCAAAAGGGATTCTAATCCCGCATTTTTGCCTTTCCAAAAGTTGGATTATTCGGCGGAAATCGCTTATTACTACGGATTCATGCCGATTAAAACGCCATTAATAAGCCGCGAAGATGGCGCCCGAACTCGAAAGGCAATTGATGGTGAACCGCACAATAAAAATTACGGAAATTCGGACGGCGAGGAACTGCAAATTACCCCTGAAGAAAAGGCTGCTTTGTTGCGGGAATGCGAAGAAAAAAAACTATTGAATGCCTCTCAAGCCACAATGGTGTATTACGAAGGAATAGTACGGAGAGCCGACCACAAAAAACCCGCTCGAAGTCACCACAAACGGATTCACCTTGATATCATTGGCACGTCAAAAAGCGTCGCCGAGGCGGAGCTAATTAAGGCGTCCATCGAAATATTGCGCGACAAGGGCTACGAGGATTTGTATGTGGATATTAACTCAACCGGCGACAAGGATTCGCTCGCCAATTTCACGCGCGAGGTCCAGCAATACTACCGCAAGCATATAAGCGAACTTGAATATCACTGCAAATCAGACTTCAAACGGGACCCATTCGCCCCGCTTGAATGCGGAGCTGAAAAGTGCAAAGAACTTGCGGAACAAGCGCCAAAGTCGGTTGCGTTTCTTTCGGAATCGAGCCGCTTGCATTTCCGCGAAGTGCTTGAATATCTCGAGTCAATGCATATTCCCTATCGAATAGACAACAGCGTTCTTGGGAATCGCCGCGTCTGCTGCCATACAATTTTTCTCATTAAAACGCTAAACGCCGGAGAATCAAAAGATACTCCCGAAGAAACTCTTGCACTGGGATACCGCTACAACACCCTCGCCAAGAAACTTGATATGAAACGCGACATTCCAAGCGTCGGAGTTACTATCGTCTTCAAGGAATCGCGCGGGGCGCGCAAAAAATGTCATAAGCAGAAAAAACCCCAAGTGTATTTTATTCAAATTGGATTCGGAGCAAAACTCAAAAGTCTTCAAGTTATTGAAACGCTTCGGCACGCCCGCATTCCGCTCCATCAATCTCTCGCTAAAGACAAGTTAAGCGCTCAAATCGCGACCGCAGAGAACATGGGGATTCCATACATCGTACTCATGGGACAAAAAGAGGCGCTTGAGGGCAGCGTCATCGTCAGAGATATGAGCACGCGCATGCAAGAGACTGTAAAAATCGAGGATCTGCCAGCTTATCTGAAAAAAGTTGCGAGGTGACGTGTCGTGTGTTAGAATCACTCACCTATGATAAACGCAGAAGTAGAACGCACAAACAATGAAAATCCGCTCTCGATGCTTCGCCGTTTCAATAAGCGAGTGCAGGGAGTCGGAGTTGTAAAGCGTGTGCGAAGCAAAAGATATAAATCCCGTAGCCAGTCTTCGCTTTCAAGAAAAAAACACGCAATAAATAAACTCTCTCGCCGAAAGGAAGTTGATTTGCTTATCCGTCTTGGCAAAATGACCGAAAAAGCTCCGCGCCGTTAAATATTCGTGCGAAAAAACGACACATTCGCAATCTTCAATCAGACAAAAGGCAAGCTCCCTAGCTTGCCTTTTAAAGCTATAAAAGAGGCCGTTCTCGGCAAACTATACGTACTTGAGCTTGTTTTCGTTGGCACGGCAGAATCAAAAAAAATCAACGCGGAGTATCGCGGAAAGAATAAGCCAGCGAACACGCTCTCCTTCTCACTTTCCAAGAATACT
>CAYJSB010000083.1:0-3255 GCA_964372805.1 uncultured Candidatus Saccharibacteria bacterium
CTTTTCAAAGTCCTTTTGGTTCACGAGCACGACGACGCGCAGATGCGCATTTTCGCGTACCGCGTTTTTCAGAAGGTCAAAGACGCACCCGGGGAATCCGAACAGATTGCGGAACTCAAGCGGCGACGGGAGCGTGACAAATACAGTCTTCATAATCGTGGTATATAACACTGCATCATAGCGCAATGCTATAATGCGTGCTACAACGCTATGGCTTCGCTCTGGAAACAAATCAAAAAACGGCTCTACCGACTGATGCGGCTCGTGAATCCGAGAGAGCGGCGCTTGCGCGCGCTTTATGCGCGTTTCGCGTCATCTCCCGACGGAGCGCGCATTATCGCGTTTTGCAATGCAAAAAAAGTCCACCGCCTCATTAAAAAACTGCGCCCGCGGCGTGTTCTTGAGCTTGGCACCGGCATCGGCGCATCGGCGGCGTTTATCGCCGACGCGCTTCCGGAAGGCGGCGTGCTTACGACGCTTGAACAAAACGAAAAGTACTGCCGCATCGCGCGCGCTTATTCCCGCGCACCTGCAGAAAAAAATAGAAATTATTTTCTCGCCGCCGCGCGCCTTTACGCTTGATGCGTATAATCCCCAGCTTCGTTTGTTGGGTTACACCGATCTTCCATTGGAAAAGGGACCGTTTGATTTGGTGCTTATAGACGGACCCGCCTCATATGAAGAAAGCGGGCAGCGCATTTCATTTCCAAACGGCGATCTGTTTCTCCTTGCGCCCCACATAACCCCTGGCGGCATCGTCGCGATTGACGGCCGAAAAGAAGCCGTGCGCCTCTATCAGCGCTTTCTCGCGCGCGAATTTTCCCTTCTGGCCGATTCTCCCTACTATACCATCTTGCTAAAACACTAATACTTCAAGATAGTGTCCAGCAACGCCCGCATATCAATCCCGGCATACGAAAGAATGCGGGCGCAATGAACACCCGCAGTTTCTATCCCTTCAAAACCGAGGGGGGTGAGGGTGATGTTGCGCGTCCTTGCGACAGATGTATCTGAACAACAGGGTACTGGGTGTTTCATTTCTTGATACTTTTTAAGTGACGCGCGAAGTGTTGCGCGTACTGTATTTTTCACCGCCGTAAAAGGAAGGATGTTTCTCCATACCCCAATCGCCCTCAACGGGAGCATGTACAACCACATACGACGCATAGCGCGTAAATCTTTTGCGATACGCACTGTGTGTTTATCTCCGATTTGCGCGCCCGCATACTGAATAACTTCTTCCCACCACTGCCACACCATCGACACCGCATAAGAAGCCATAACTAATTGCCGTCCATAAGCAAGCAGAAATCGTCGTGTTGGAAATTGCAAATAATCAAAACTCGGAGAGAGATATTTTCGTGCCAGCAGAAACGATTCCATAACATTATTGATGAATACATCTCCCGAAAGGGGGCTTGCCGTAAATTGCGGGGGCGCCCGTTTGGCCTGATGTGCTTTTGTGTGAAAGGTTTGCGTATACGATGCGCCCAGACGCCCTACAAACGCAAAAGGAATACCGACACCGATGATAGACGACGCGGTACCGAAAGACATAAGATTAAGCGAATGGTTGCAACGCAAATGAGGCAGGACGATATATCCTCCTGTGCGTCGCCGTATGTCTTCGCACAGGCGGCGTGCCGTAAAATTGGTTGCCGCGTGAACCGAAAAACGGCGATACATGCCATCTCCTTCTCCAAGGTGAAAAATCGCCTGCGTTATTTTTACCGAATCTAACCGATGCCGCTTCCCATCAAAAAGCGCGGTATGGTCTATGCGGACTGTGTTCCGAAACGCAACGACGGGATGTTTTTCATCGTAATAATAAACATGCTGTCCCGTGATGATATCCGGCTGTTCGGTGCGGATAACTTTCTCGACAACCCCGAGCGTCCACGGCAAGAGGTAATTGTCATCATCCAGCCAGAGTAGGTAATCGCCGGAAGATTTCTGGTATGCGAAGTCCCAGCCGAGCGAAGGGTCGCCGTGAGGAACTTTCGCGTAGACAATTGATGCGAGTGGAAATTCTTTCTGTAACATATCCGACACCGTGGAAGACACAGAGGTATCTGTTACGACTATTTCCACTCGTTCAGCGTATGTTTGCCGCAGAACGGAACGAACGGCAGTACGAACGAGGTCTGCTCTACCGATGGTGGGGATGAGGATGGAAAAACGCATAAAAAGATAAAAAGTATGCTATTATTTTGGAAGGTGTCTATCGTGGACGCGTAAAAAGATAGTTATCGTTAGCAATGTGCTCGCTTAGAAATCCGAGTGATTTCATATAATCAAAAACTCCGAGCACGGAGAAATTAAGTGCAGTATAATTTTTCTCCGCCAATTCGCACAAAACAATTATGCTTTGGGAGTTTTTCAAAAGATTTTTCGCGCCAAACAGTACATGTCCCTCATAACCTTCAACATCTACCTTTAATGCATTCAAATGATGGATGTTGCGCTTAGAAAAAAACTCATCAAGCGTTACGGTTTTTACATTGCAGGAGTTGACTGTAAATCCTCTTTTTGTTTTTCCTAAACCGGATAACCCTGATTCTGCGTTTTGATGAAATATTGCCGTTCCAGATTTATCTGAAACAGCATCTGAAACTACTTCAATGTTCTTACGGCCGTTAAGAAATATGTTGTGCAAAAGTAAACGGCGTGTTTTTTCATTAGGTTCAAAAGCAAACACTTTTCCAGAATTGCCGACCACTCGAGAAGATGTAATGCTGTATATTCCGCAGTGCGCTCCGACATCCGCAACAATATCTTCTTTTTTAAGCAAACTCTTAAAACGCGTGAGCTCCATACTCTCAACAAAATAATTGCGTTCAATATTTCTCCCGTAAAGCTCCGCAGTATCCACCACGAAACTAAATCCATGTAACTGCGTCAATTTCAATTTCTCAGTTCTCAAAAGCATACGCCGTCTAACAAGCGCGCGCACTCTTTTTCTGAAGCATTTATTTCCAGTAAATGCGAATAACTTTTTATACAGAGAAATTAGCATGATTCAACACAATATAGCACTGGACGCGAAAAAATACAGGATAACAAGAAAATAAAACTATAATTTCGCGTGATGGTCTTTGTGATGTATAATATCACGAATGCTGAAATAAAAAACCCGCCCATTTGGTAGAACAAAATGGGCGGGTTTATCTAAAGATGGCATCTGCTACCTGCCAATACCGACTCCGTAGTACAAAGTTTCTCCCCATGCCACATCCGTCAGCATGCGCCAGGGGT
>CAYJSB010000084.1:0-3203 GCA_964372805.1 uncultured Candidatus Saccharibacteria bacterium
CTGCTTTGCGACGCTTCAAATATACGGGAGGTCATACTTTTCCCTACGATGCGGTCTAAAAAAGCAGGAGAATAATATGCGTCTGATACTTGCGACCAAAAAACCCGGTAAGCTTAGAGAAATGGAAGCGGTTTTCGGAGGTTTGCCGTTTGAAATAGTTTCGCTTAAAGACCTCGGCGATAACGACAACGTCGAAGAAAGCGGCAATACTTTCCTTGAGAACGCTCTTATGAAGGCGCGTTATTTGGCAGAAAAATATAACTGCGCCGCGCTTGCCGATGACAGCGGCCTAGAGATCGATGCCTTAGGCGGCGAGCCGGGCGTGCGCACGCGCCGCTGGCCCGGGCATGAGGCGAGCGATGAAGAACTGATTGCATACGCCTTGAAAAAACTTGCAGGCGTTCCGTACGAGAAACGCACCGCGCGCCTTACCGCTACCGTGGTAATCGTATTCCCCGACGGTTCATTCATTGACGCTTCATGTGTCCGCGAAGGAATTATTGCAGAAACGCCCCATCCGCGGCGCGACCAAGGGTATCCGTTCCGTTCGCTTCACATCATTCCGGAATTAAACAAATATTATATTGAGCTTAGTCAAGAGGAGCACGCGCGCATGAATCACCGTCGCGAGGCGCTCATGCTGCTTCGCGACCGGCTCGAGAATAAGCTTAGAAGCCAAGAAAATTGAATGTATCCCTTTTTTGCCCTAAAGTATTTTTAGTTCGTATGTTAGACATTAAATTCGTAAGAGAAAATTCACAAATCCTGCGCGAAGCGATGCGCGCAAAAGGCGTCAAAACCGACCTTGATCGCATTTTGCTTTTGGATCGGCAGCGCCGGGAGCTTTTGAGCGAAACGGAAACATTGCGCGCGCGGCAGAACAGGGAAGGCAAGGAAGCCAACCGCGAGCAAATGCAGGAACTCAAGCGCGCAATAAAGGAGAAAGAGGACATATTGGCGAAAATTGAACCCGAACTTGAAATACTCCTTTATGAACTGCCGAATATTCCTGCCCCAGACGTTCCCGACGGCAAAGATGAAAACGATAATGTCGTGGTGCGCGAGGGAGGAGAAAAGCGCGCGTTCAAGTTTACGCCGCGCTCCTACGCTGATCTTGCGCATATGCACGGCCTTGTCGATACCGAACGCGCCTCGAAAGTTTCCGGGAGTCGCTTCGGTTACTTACTTCGCGAGGCCGCGCTTATTGAGATGGCGTTGGTGCGTTATGCGTATGACTTGCTTTTGCCCGAAGGTTTTATTCCGGTGATTCCGCCGGTCATGATTAAACCAGACGTCTATCGCGGCATGGGCCGGCTCACAAGGGCCCAAGAAGAAGAGCGGTATTATTTACCAGCTGATGATCTTTATTTGGTCGGCAGTTCGGAACATACGATTGGCCCGCTCTACAAAGACGAAATACTTGATTTGAAGAATTTGCCGCAGCGTTTTGCGGGCTTCTCAAGCTGTTTCCGCCGCGAAGCGGGTTCCTACGGCAAAGATACGAAAGGAATTTTGCGCGTGCATCAGTTTGATAAGGTTGAAATGTTCGTGTTTACCACGCCTGACGATTCATATAATGAGCTTGAACGCTTGGTCGGCTGGCAGGAGAAGCTATACCAAGGTCTCAAGATTCCGTATCGCGTGGTCGCAATTTGCAAAGGCGACATGGGTTTTACCGATGCCAAACAATACGACGTTGAAGCGTGGCTTCCGGGACAGAATGACGGCAAGGGGCAGTATCGCGAGACGCATTCCGCGTCAAACACCACTGATTTTCAGGCGCGCGGCGAAAATATCCGCTTCCGCAATACGGAAGGGAAATTAGAATACGTGCATATGCTGAATGCCACTGCGATCGCTCTTGGCAGAACCATTATTGCAATACTCGAGAATTATCAGCAGGAAGACGGCAGTATCGGTATGCCCGAAGCGCTCGTTCCGTATCTGGGTTTTACTAAAATAGGTTAGTTAACTTTCTCTATGCTAACCAGGGCTCAGCAGTGATTTCCATTGCTGATTAGCAAAAACTAAGTTTCGTGAGTTATCGAAGTTATCGAAGTCCGACTTCGATATGTTCAATTGCCGACTAACAATTTGAAATTGGATGTTTGGATGTTGCATAACCTCACATACATCCTGGACTCTCTGAGGCCATAGATGTATGCCGTTTTTTCACAAAATTCATTGTAAATACACTGGCGTCAAAGGATTCTTGAACGCATACGAAGATGGGTTAAGATATCGTATGCTAACAGAAAAAGCCAAATACAAGGCCAAAGTACTCGTTTTTTGGGAAAAGCACGGCCTTGTGGCAACCATGGATGCTTTTCCCGTCAAAAGGTCAACGCTATTTGAGTGGAAAAAGAAGTTCAAGGAAAGCCAAGGCAAACTCATATCGCTCAATGAAAAGAAGCGAACGCCGCTCCACACCCGCAAACGCGAATGGCCGTTTGAAATGCGCCAAAAGATAAAAGAAATTCGCAGTAATCCGGTTTGCCCAAACCTTGGTCCGGAAAAGATTTATCCCTTGCTCCAAGCATTCTGCAAAGAAAGAAACCTCAAATGCCCTAAACCTGCCACCATTACCCGCATCATTGCCGACGACCCAGAGAAAATGCGCATCTTTCCGCAGAAGATTTCCCACTTCGGGAAGATCAAGAAAGCCAATCGCCAGAAGGCGCTCCGCAAGCCCAAGGGCATAAAACCCGAATATCCTGGTCACCTGATCGCCCTCGACACCATCGAAAAGTTTATCAACGGCACCCGCCGGTACGTGATCACATTTGAAGATATTTACACTCGATTCAGCTTCGCCTGGGCCACCAAGTCCCACGCAAGCCAAGCCGCCGAGGAGTTTTTCAATTTGTGTTTGCAAGTGTTCCCGTATTCATTCAACTTTCTTTGGGTGCTGACCGACAATGGATCAGAATTCAAAAAACATTTTTCAGAAAGATTAAAGGAACTTCATCTCACTCATTTTCATACCTATCCTAAAACACCGAAAATGAACGCTCATGTCGAAAGATTTAATCGGACCATCCAAGACGACTGGATTGACTGGCATCTTGCCGAGCTCATGGAGCCCGATGTTTTCAATCGCAACCTCATGGACTATCTCATTTTCTACAACACCCAGCGTGTACACTTCGCTTTCCAAAACAAACTCTCTCCGATGCAATTTATGCTACAATGGCAAGCAAGCC
>CAYJSB010000085.1:0-3078 GCA_964372805.1 uncultured Candidatus Saccharibacteria bacterium
GCGCGTGCGATACATTACCGATTTTGAAAATAGGTGCGAGATGCGAGAATCGGACTCGCGCCTAATGCTTGGGAAGCACTCGTTCTGCCACTAAACTAATCTCGCAAAATTTTGACGGGATAAAGAAGCGCGCACATTGCCACTATACTATACCCGCGAATATCGATTATCTGAATAAATCCAGAAACCTCGTCCAAAGACTTGCAGGCTCTTCCGAAGCAGTCGCCCCTGCACTGTCTTTCTGATCTACTATTATAACAACGTGCTCTCCTTCTTTTGCAACTGGAAACTTGCCGCGTAATTCCTCTTCAAGGCCTCGCGGGGACTCTAGACGCTCTATTTGATTTTCAAGGAATCGCTCGCGCGACGCAAGTTCCTCGGCATTCTGACGTGCTTTTTTAAGCTCCTCGCTGCTTTTCCTCTCAGACTCATAGGCACCGACAACGCCTTTTATAATTAACACCAAAATGACAGTCAGCGCAATTATCGTAATTGGAGCTGTTAGTATCCTTCTCAAAGCGTGTGTGTTTCTAAAAATATGCATACAGTGCTATTATATCAGAACGCCAATGTTTCTAGGCAATAAAAACAGAAAGAGACTGCAGTTTGTGTGGGCAATAGTCTGCGTTGTTATTATAGTGAGCTTGGTGCTCCTCTATTTCCCCGCACTATTTTAGGTAGCTGCGGGTTTCGTTCACTCTAAGCGAGCCCCGCCGTTTTTGATCGTTGCCTTTTCTGTGTTTCGTAACTTTAAGCGAGGTGTCGCTTTTTCAGAACCTTGCACAGGGTCGCGAAGGCGACCGAGCAGAGCAATCCGTCAGCAGACGGATATGCGTGTTCTGAAAAAGCAACGCCGAGCGGTCACTTCTGCACCATCTTCAAGAAAACATCGTGAGAGATGTTCACTCTGCCGCGCGCAAGCAGTTTTTTCTTTCCCTTCTTCTGTTTTTCCCAAAGTTTCCGCTTGCGCGTTATATCGCCCCCATAAAGATAGCCGGTTACGTCTTTTTTTAGCGCCGACAAGCGACGAGATGAAATGATGCGCCCAAGCGCCTGCGACTGGATTTTTGTCACGAAAAGCTGTTTCGGGAGTATCTTGTAGAGTTTTTCCGCAGACGCCTCCGCTTCATGCTCAAGCCGCTTGCGAGATACAATTCGCGAAAATGCCGGTACAATTTCCTCTGCCACAAGCAAGTCAAGCCGAACTACATCCGCAAGCGCATTGCCTTTGATTGTGTACGACAACGACGCAAAACCGGACGTAACGCTCTTTATCTCATCAAAAAAGTTCCGCATGAGCTCGCGCAAAGGCATCGTCAGAGAAATGGCGGTACGGCTGTCGCTCCACGTCTCTGTATTCGTAACCTGCGCTTCATGGTCGTATAAAAGCGTCATAATGAACCCTAGATAATCTGACGGAGTGATAATTTTCACTTCAGCCAGCGGCTCATAAACCTTCATTATCTGGCCGTGGTCCGGAAATTGCATGGGCGAATAGGCGATCATTTTCTTTTCGTTCTTCAGTTCGATCTCATAAATAACGCTCGGGCTCGTTACAACAAGCTCAAGGTTGAACTCCCGACGCAACCTCTCTGTGACAATTTCAAGATGTAACATCCCTAAAAATCCGCACCGAAAACCCCTTCCAAGCGCTCCCGAATTCTCTTCCTCAAAAGACAGAGACGAATCGGACAGTTTTAGACGCGATAACGCTTGGCGCAACGAATCAAAGTCATTCTGGCTTTCTGGATACACCGAAGCCCACACGACGGGTTTTGGCTGCTCGTATCCTGAAAGGGCCGGCAAAGGGTGCTTGTAAGACGTAACCGTATCGCCCACTGACGCAATGCCGGGTTGTTTGATTCCGGTTGTAATATATCCGATTTCGCCCGCCGACAACGTTTCTGTTTTTACTTCTCCCGGAGAAAATATGCCGACTTCAATTGGTGAGAATTTCTGATCCGAGGCGCAAAATTTCATGGCATCGCGCGCTGTTACAGAGCCGTCAAACACGCGCAAGAACACAATGACTCCGGTGTGGTTTGAATAATGAAAATCAAAAATAAGTCCGCGAAAACCAGCGCTCGTGCCGGAGGAAACTGGAGGAGGAACACGCTTAATTATCGCCTGAAGTAAATTGTCCACTCCTTCGCCGGTTTTACCTGACACCAAAAGCACATCTTCTTGCTTGCATCCGACTACGCGAGCAACTTCTTGTTTCACTTCTTGCGTACGCGCAATCGGCGAATCAATCTTTGATACCACAGGTAAAATAACAAGTCCGGCCTCTTGTGCCATCCGAAGCGTAGTAAGTGTCTGTGCCTGCACGCCCTGTGTCGCGTCAACGAGAAGCACAACGCCTTCTACCGCTTTGAGAGCGCGCGAAACTTCGTAATAGAAATCGATGTGGCCTGGCGTGTCAATCAAGTTGAGAATATACGCATCGTTCTCAACTTGATTTGACACGCCCGCAGAAGATCGCAGGCTGGACGCAGAATTGCGCAGAAGAGGCGCGCTGTTCTCGCGGGCAGTGTCATACACCACACGTTTGATTTCCAAATCTTTTGAACCAAAATTAACCAGCAACGCAAGTTTGTAAGAACACCCTTTCAAATACGACCATACCTGCTCAGTCTGGGTTCTGGCAATTTCAGGCAACGCTTTTAATTCCAGTAAGACTTTGTCTTCAACCACAAAATCAGGTTGATACAATCCGATGTTCTTCCCTTCGTATTTAATGGAAATATTCTTCTTGCTCTCAAATCTCAAGCCGGCCTTTGCAAACTCAATCTCAAGGGCGCCTTGGTACACTTGTTCCTTGTGCCCAAGACCAATTTTCTTCCTCACTTCAAATAAAATTCCACGAATTCTATAGGTAAGCTCCTTATATAAAAATTCAGGTTCTGCGTCCTTCTGCGTACCGTCTGCGATTAGTCTGCGGTCAGGACGATATATCATCCTGACAGGTTTCATTTTTATGGTAATGCCGCGCTCGCGTTCAAGTTCCATAGAATCCAAAAACTGCTCGCGCATCTGCCGTTTTTCAATGGTGTGCGTCAATTCAAGCATGCGGTCGGC
>CAYJSB010000086.1:0-3075 GCA_964372805.1 uncultured Candidatus Saccharibacteria bacterium
CGCGGTCAGTTTTACGGCTAATGCTAACGGCGATATTTTAAACGGCGACCAGTGGGATGGAGCGATTAAGCAATTACATCTATATAACCCGATAGCCATATTGGTGAATTGCGTTCCGGAAGCGGTGGCAACTGTGGCTTTGGGAAAAATCAAACAGAGTACCACCCTACCATTTGGAGCGTATGCCAATGGTGCCGGTGAAGCTGACAATAAAGATGGATGGAGATTCACTGCTACTGACCGCATCAATGAGTATCTTCACACCTGTACTCGCTGGATTGATTTAGGCGCCACCATTATCGGCGGCTGCTGTGGCACCAATCCCGACTATACGCGGGGCTACAGCAAATTAAAGCGTCACTGAAATACGCGTGATGGGCGGAATCGGAGGGGGAGGGAAAAGGTTCAACATTTTCGGTTGAGTTGCCCCTCCTGTGAATATAGAGATGTCTCCCATAAAACGACTTTTTCAAAATTATGGCTGTCCATCAAATGAAATTGGCGAAAATACCATTTGAAAAAATCGTTCGCAGTCAAAAAACGATCGAGGCGCGTCTTTTTGATGAAAAGAGACGCCGAATTAATATTGGTGATTGTATTACATTTGCGCAACGCGAGAGTCCCTATAGAATCGCCGTAAAAGTAATTGCCTTATACCACTATGCAACATTTGGCGAATTGTTTTCAGATTTTCCTCCCGCGTACTTTGGTGGTCGGTCAAGAGCAAATCTTCTACAAGAAATCCATCAGTTTTATTCTCGTGGAGAAGAACAACAATCCGGTGTAGTCGGAATAAAGTTCAAAAAAGAAAAAGAAAAATCCAGGTAACAAATCGTCACCTAGATTGTTTGAGACCGTCTGAGTTCTTACTTTTGAGTTAAAGGACAAATATGGTGCTTGAAAAGAGGAAAACTCGTTGCGGTTAAGGCATACTTGAGTCAAAAATTAATCATAGTACATAAACATTTACGAGAATCAGATGCTCGTCACGAGCATCTGATTCTCGTAACTGCTGTTTGTCGTGGAGTTGCCTGCGTAATAGTATATATGACATATGCGAAAACGAATTGTTTACACGGAGCATATGTCGTTCCGATTGCGTATGCGAAATCTTCCGAGAATGTTACCGCTCCACATTATTAGATGAACATACTAATATACGAATTATGCGAATATACCTAGTCCGACCGTTGGTCGAACGGTCTAGGACGAATGGCTACGAATAAAATACCCTGCGCTCCCTGCCTACGCCGAGGCTTCGGCAGGCAGGCGCGCAGGGTCAAATCGGGGCGACCCGCAGGGTTAATGCCCTGCGGTGTCGCTCTCAAGCTTTATGAGAAATCCAGACCGCATATATTTTGACTCCATAACCAAGCTATTCATTGCAGTCAAAGAATTGCGCGTAGATTCGTCCGGCGAAGCCAAAACTTTTATGGTTGTATTGACAATTTACACATTGTTGCTAGTGTCAATGCAGACCGAAAGCTCACATTAAGTGTTTTCGGCGCTCTTAAACAATTCACCCCCTGTTTTCCATGAATAACTTTACCTGCGAGAAACCCGATTGCGGTTTTCGTACTTCCGGCGTTGTCAACGATTCGATTTCGAATCGGCGCTGGTGTCCGAGATGCAACTCACCTCTGGTTCAGTGCAACCATTGTAGCCAATATGTTTCCGCAACCCTTCGAGGCGACTCTACTGTTTGCGACCATTGCGGTCACATCGTGGCGCCCGAGTATGTCGCGCTCAATATGTTGTGGCGTCACTCTTCAATCGCGACAGCGCACCCGGACGGTATCTTGGTTGTGCCACCAGAAATCAAATGTCAGGTAACCATTGACGGAATTCCTTATAACTTATGAATTCTGAAATTGAAACTACAGAAAAGCATACAGAACGGAAAGAAGTAGTCCTCTCCGGCATTCGTGCCACCGGCTCGCTTCACCTTGGGAACTACCTCGGTGCGGTCAAGCACTTCGTGGAGTTTCAAAAGGCTGGAAACCTTTGCCTTTACTTTGTTGCGGACTGGCATTCAATGACTACCGATCACAGTCCCGAGCGTCTACGGAAAGAACCGGTTGAGATTGTGAAGGATTACCTTGCTGCCGGTCTTGACCCCGCGCGTTCAGTCATTTACGTTCAGTCGAGCGTTCCTGAATTGCTGGAACTCACCTGGTATCTCGCAACGCTTCAGATGATGCCGGAACTTACCTCGCTCCCAACTTATGTTGAACATCTTGAAAGAATCGCAGAGGGAAAAGAAGATATACGGAATAACAACCTTGCGCTCTTCTCGTACCCGATTCTTATGGCTGCTGACATCCTTGGCCCGCGGGCAACGCTTGTGCCAGTGGGGAAAGACCAGACGATTCATGTGCGGCTAGCCGGGAAGCTCGCCCGGCGCTTCAACAACGAATACGGAGAATTCTTTCCTGTTCCACGAACCATTGAACAAATGATCAAGGTGCCCGGGCTTGACGGTAAAAAGATGAGCAAGTCGACAGAGACGGATAACACGATTGACCTTCACTCGTCACGCGATGAGATCCTGAAGCGGTATCTTGAAAAAGGGATCACAGATGAAAATCGGAAGCACGCCACGGATCCAGGCGACCCTAACCACAATTGCAAATCGGTCTATCCTGTGCACGAGTTGGTAACCGAGGGAGAAGTGACTAGTCGAGAAATCGCCACCCTGTGCGAAAATGCAAAGATTGGTTGCGTTGATTGCAAGCGCCGCCTCGTTGACGGTATCTGGAAGAAGCTCGGTCCATTTCAGGAGAGGCGTGCAGCGATCAAAGACGCGGAGGTCGTTGAGATTCTGCATGAGGGAGGAAAGAAGGCGCGGGAAATCGTGATAGAGACAGTCGAAGCGGTTCGGGAGAAAATGGGTGTCTGCATCCATTAGACTATTTCTCCACGGGCTCCGGTGCATTGCCGGGGCTTTTTTCTTGACAGAAAGCGGGTGGAAATATATATTCAACGACGGACAAGACTTACACAAACGAAAGCGAATTATATGTTGTTATCTGAAGAGAGAAAGCAGCTCCTTGATGTTTTGAAAATGCGGACTCA
>CAYJSB010000087.1:0-3020 GCA_964372805.1 uncultured Candidatus Saccharibacteria bacterium
CAACGAACGGCAAAATTAATACGGGGTGATGATTTTTATAGTCGTTTCACTCCTTAAAAAACAATCATGTCCCATTTCTACGGCGATTCCATATTTTGGATAGAAGTTGAAAAGATAAAGCCCAACCCGTATCAGCCACGGCAGGAGTTTGATGAGTCGCGTTTGCGCGACCTTGCGGAATCGATTCGCACGTATGGCGTTCTGCAACCTCTTGTTGTTACGCGCAAAGAGGTTCAGAAGCCGGATGGCGGTTTGGTTGTGGAATATGAGCTTATTTCTGGCGAACGACGCCTTCGAGCATCTAAACTTGCAGGGGTCGCGCAGGTTCCCGCTATTATCCGCAATGATTCCGACGATTCAAAAATAAAACTTGAGCTTGCGATTATTGAAAACCTTCAGCGCGAAGATTTGAATCCTGTAGATAGGGCCAAGGCGTTTCAACGTCTGGCCGAAGAGTTTCGATATAAGCACGGCGAGATAGCGGATAAGATAGGGAAGAGCCGCGAGTATGTCTCCAACACTTTGCGTATTCTGCTTATGCCCGAGGAGATGCTTGCTGGTTTGGCTGAAAGAAAAATATCCGAAGGGCACACGAGGCCTTTGCTTATGCTTGTTGATCGCCCAGAAGAGCAGAACACCCTTTACAAAGAGATTGTTATGAAAAGAATGACGGTGCGCGAGGCAGAGAACATCGCCCGCCGCATTGCGTATGATCGCATTCGCAAGAAAGATTTGGCGATTGACCCCGAAATGGTTCTGATAGAAGAGCAGTTGTCCGAGACGCTTGGCACTCGCGTGCAAATAGAAAGGAAAGAGCAGGGCGGTAAGATTCATATAGACTTTTTCTCGCCGGAAGATTTGGCGCAGATTGTTTCAGTGATTGAGACGCGTCGCGCGCAGCTTGCGGGTAGTCAGGGCGTTATTGTGCCACCTCAAACACCGGTAGAAATCGCGAAGGAAGTTGTTGAAGCGGTTGCCGAAGCAGAGGCGGATATGTCACGCGTAGCGCAAACCGGAGATGAAAAAGCGGCGCCTGCGGCGCCGCGCCAAAACGATTCCGGCAGCGACGACCTCTACTCCATAAAGAATTTCAGTCTCTAGTCGCGAAATTGAGTAGCATATTTATAGTTATATGCTAATATTCTTTTTGGCATGAACCTCAAAAGGAAAGGATGTGCATATTGTGGTTGGGTTCTTTCTTTTACACCGCTGGTTTTTTGGTATTAGATCGTCCCGGTTGATGCTTCTCACACATCTTATTACTACATCTTTCCGGTATGGTTTTGGTTCCTTGCATCATCAGTGAGCCGCAGAGGTCGCAAATTCTGCCGGTAGGGCGAGACTTCATCGCAAAATTGCACTTCGGGTAGTTGGAACAGGAGAAGAATGGCCCGAATCGTCCGCGCCGTTCCACGATTTCGCCGCCTGCCTGCGCAGGCAGGGTTTTACAGACAGGGCACATGATGCCGGTTTTCGCTTTCGCCTCTTCTTCGGCGCTCTTTTTTATGAATTTGCATTTTGGATAATTCGCGCAGGCGACAAATCGCCCGAACCGTCCGTCCCGTTCAACAAGCTTTCCGCCGTCCAAAGGACAAAGTTCGCCGGTTTCTTTCGGCCCCTCCAATTCTTTTCCGTCTTCTGTTCTCGCGCCGGTGCATTTGGGGAAACGCGCACAAGACATAAATTTGCCGGTTTTTGAGAGTTTGAAGACCATCAGTCCGCCGCACTCGGGGCATTTCCACTCGTCCCCTGCGTCGCCGAGGTTAGTAATCTTTTCCGCCGATTTTGATTTTTCTTTCACGTCTTTTGAAAATAGCTTATAAAAATCCGACAACGTTTTTTCATACTCGCGCTTGCCGATAGCTATGTCGTCAAGCTGGTCTTCCATATCCGCGGTGAATGTGTCGCTGATATATTCGCCGAAGTTTTTCTCTAGGAATGTTGAAACGACTTCACCCGTATCTGTAGGCGTGAGCGAGCGATTTTCCTTTGTAACGTAGCCCCTGTCAACGAGTGTCTCTATAATAGAAGCATACGTAGAGGGCCTGCCGATGCCGCGCTTCTCAAGCTCTTTGATGAGTCCGGCTTCCGTGTAGCGTGGCGGGGGTTGCGTTTGCTTGTCTTCCGAGCGCATTTCAACAAGCGAAAGAGAATCTCCGGCGTTCACTTCGGGAAGAATAACTTCTTCGCCGTTTGCGCTCGGGTCTGCCAAAAGCCAGCCCGGGCTTACTACTCTCGCGCCATTTGCCGCAAAATCGGGGATGTTCGCGCCAGTGACTTCAGCGGTGATTTTTGTGCGAAGAACGAGGGCGTCTGTCATTTGGGAAGCGACGGTGCGTGCCCAGATGAGCTCGTAAAGTTTTCGTTGTTCTAGGTTTGCACCTGCGGATTCTTTTGAGAGGTGAGTCGGCCTGATGGCTTCGTGCGCCTCCTGCGCGTTTTTTACTTTTTTGGTAAATGTGCGCGGAGCGAATAGCGCCTTGCCGTATTTTTTCTCAATCACAGACGCGGCCATGCCTCGCGCTTGGTCGGACAGATTCGTTGAGTCGGTGCGCATGTACGTTATAAGTCCGGCCTCATAGAGTCGTTGGGCGATAGACATCGTGCGTCCGGGAGAAAAACCAAGACGTGAACTCGCGGCTTGTTGCAGGGTGGACGTGATGAACGGCGCTCTTGGAGCGCGTTTTGTTTCTGCCACAACGACATCTTTCACGCGCCACGCTCCTTTTTCGCCTTCGGCGATTATTTTTTCAACCAGTTTTTTATCGCGGGGTTCTTCAGTGCAGGTCAAAAGAAGCGGCGCGTTTTTATTCGTTTTTGTGTCGGCCGTGATAACCCAATAATCCTCGGGTTTGAAGGCCTTTATTTCGCGTTCGCGTTCAACGAGTATCCGCAGAGCAGGGGATTGCACGCGTCCGGCCGAAAGACCATAGCGTACCTTTTTCCAGATGAGACCGGAGAGGTCGTAGCCGACAAGGCGGTCAAGCACGCGCCGCGCCTCCTGGGCGCGGCGCAGGTTT
>CAYJSB010000088.1:0-2968 GCA_964372805.1 uncultured Candidatus Saccharibacteria bacterium
ACAATCGCATCTCGACTTCAATGAAAAGATGAGCGTGTATTTGGAGTTCTACAACGCCAAGAGGGTGCATAGCGCTTTCGGTGCATCCGGTTACCGAAGACAGAAACCAACTTATTATTGAGAAAACGCCCCCTCGCCGTTAGGCGAGTGGGCGTTGCGTTTGCATATTGCGAAATCGTTTCGGACAAAAAAACCTCGGCAGATGAAAATGCCGAGGCCGTGTATTCCTAACGGACGACCGCCCGATAGAAATGAAGCAACTGTGTTGTAGCTTCAATATAGTTCCAGTACGAATTAGCTAGCGTGTTGGTGGCAATTGGCCGCCACGAGACGAGGGTCTCGCTCTTTTCCACAACAATCCGTTGTCCGATAACTCCGTTCACTCGTATCTGAATATTCCCGCCCGTTTGCTGTTTTGCGCCAAGCAGTGGAGGCTGAAGCGGTCCAATTATAGTAAGCAGTTCTGGAGCGTAGAAATAACGGGTTTTTCCGCTTCCCGTGATTTTTGCAAGAACGCGGTATGTGCCTTGCGTGTACGCATGAGTTGTCACCAGCGTCAAAGTTTGAGACGCGACGCTTGATGAAGTGGTTCCATGAACGGTCGCCGACGAAACGATTTGTTCATTCTCATTCCATGCGTTCGCGTCCCTATCGAGATAGACGGTTACATCCGCAGTCTCATTTGATGGACGCGCCCACTGATAATAGAACTTTGCCGTCGAACTGCCTCCTTTTACTATGGCGTTGGCTCCAGTGAGGTTGAAACGGATTATGTTAGGCCACCCAGATTGAATCGGCGAAAGCGTGGCGCGGTTGTCAATTGAAATTCCGGCGCCGAGTTCCCAGTGCTGGTTAAATCCCGCCCGTACCTCGTCGGTATTTAAACCTCCAGGTCTGTCTGTGCTCATTCGGTTCGCTCCTCCAATCAGGCTGTAGATGAAGCCCGCATTTGTTCCTTTTTGCTCGTAAGCTGACCACCAGAACATTCGTTCAATTGTTTGAATGGATGCGAGGGAGTCGCTTGTCGGAGTTTCAAGGGCAATAGTTCCATGATACCAGAGATGAACATCGGAATGGTCTCCGAAGTAATCCGGCCAGTACCCGGCAGGAAGAAAACCAAGATATCGGTTATATGCGCCTTCTCTTGCAAATCCGTGTACGTTGAAATAGAAGCTCTGATACGTGTTGTCGTGGAACAGTACGTTCTCGTATGTGTTGGTGAGTGTCGCGTCGTTCTCGGACGAATAGCCGTCGAGAGTCGTCTGGTGGTCCACCCAGACGCCGTTTGTTCCGAGCATCCGTACTGACTCGGACACAAGCGATCCGCCACGACTGTGGCCGATAATATGGATTGGCAGTTCTGCAAGCGCCCGCCCGCCAAGTTCTTCGATGAAATTCGTCTGAATAAGGCGGACTGTTACATGCGGAGCGATTTGGCGGGTATTGTAGCTTGAGTTCGCAAGCTGGCGCCAATCGAAGAGCACGATAATCTCGCCAGAATCTGTTGAGAGAGGATTACTTCCTCCAAGGCGTTCCCATGCCGATTGGTACGCGCCATTGGTAATCACGAAGTAAATTCTATAGAGCGTCGCGTCGGTCCCCGGAAACGCTGCGTATTCGCGGATACGAGCGGCCATAGCGCTGACCCAGCTGTCAGTGTTACCTCCGTTCCCGTGTGTTATAACGGTAACTCCTCCAGCGAAGCAGCTCTGTTTTTGGATGTGGTTAAAAAGGCATAGCGCGATGACAGTAAAAAACTGCCAGAACGATAATATGTTTCGGTGTTTGCTCATGTTTTTTCGGTGTATTTGATTGTTTAAGGACTGTAACGATGCTGTCCGTATTTGTTTAATGACAGTAAATGTTTCTACATACATAGTACGCAAACGTTCGGTGTTGTCAAAGACGGTTAGATAGCATTAAAAAGTCAAAATATAAGCTTGTATAAAGTTGCGTCTCGAATGAATTTGCGCTACATAGCGTAGCAGTTCTCTCAACAATAACAATTTGAAGTTCCGATTTTTCCAACTTGCCCCGTTAGAAACTTTTGGTCTATTCTTGAAATAGCTCGAACGGAATTCTGTCCTCGCCCGCCAAAGTTTTGCAAAAGCAAAATTTAGGCGGGCTCGCACAGTGGGGGTGAATAAATTCGGAGCGGCTCCGCCGCACATTAACAATTTCAAGCATGCCACGTAGTGAACGCAAGGCGTTCTACTACTGGGTTTTTCCCGTGCCCCGTAGCGAAGCAAGTCCAATTGCTTCTGCTATCGTGGTATCGAGTATAAAGTATCAAGTATTCAGTCTCGTGAGATTCTATTTTAAAGCTGGAAGTCGACCCATAACTTTAAATGTCCGACTTCCGATGTCGGACATTTACACAATCTTCTATTAACCAAAGGTTCCTCGGGGCTCTGCCCCGAGGAACCTTTATTTTTCAAAACCTAAATTTTACAAAAGAAAAAACCATGACCATATTTCAGGTCATGGAGGAGAACTTAGAAACTAGTACTCTTCCTCGGCAGTTTGTAGCATCTCTGCTTCTGCTTGTCTAGATGTTTTGGTGCCGTACTCCTGCAAGAGATACTCCAGTGAACGAGTCTCTGACACACGACGAAACCCTCGAATACTGAGGACAATTAGAGTATGGGCCATCCGTTGGCCGTCGTAAATCGTTTCTATCGCCTGGGTTATCTCTCCTTTGAATCTGGCGGGAACCCCGCGTTCCTTCATTAGCAGTTGTGCACAGGCCTTATGATGATCATTTTTTGCCACACAAACCTCCGTATTTATACTTTAGGGACTATCGCATTTCTATCATATCAGTTTGATAAGATCAAGTTTATCAATTAATTAAACCGCCAAATGTGTGTACCTAAAACACGGGGGTGATTTTCCGCCTCTTGATAAGAATTCAATGATTAAAAAATTTTCTTCCCCCAAAATTAAAATATGGTTCGCCTAAAGCCCA
>CAYJSB010000089.1:0-2895 GCA_964372805.1 uncultured Candidatus Saccharibacteria bacterium
AGCGAGCAATCGTCTCGTCCTGAAAAATCGTTAAGTTTTGATTGGTCGGGGTGCCGAGAATCGAACTCGGGCCGCACCCACCCCATGGGCGTATACTACCACTATACGACACCCCGACATTGCCAAAAATTCAAATTAATTTTTAAATTCCCATGAAAAATAAAGACTTTTACTTTTCAACCAGACATGGGCAAATACTACCGCTATACTACATCCCGATTAAGACCATTGTAATCGCTATTCCACTAAAAACCAAGTGTTCTAATTGGCCCACGGGATACTAAACTGCTTATATTCAGGAAAAAGATTCTCGTCATAAAATAGCCTATAAAATGCTTCAGCTTCCAAAATAGCTCCCCTAAGCCCATTATGCGGTTTTGGCTCTTCCGGAAGCCCGCAGCACAAAAGAATCTTATCAAGCGATAAAGCAGAGTGTTCGTTCATAATCGGAATCGAAATTCCTCGCCTTAACATATGAAAATACGCGATGGAATGCAAATCAATGACCCTATATGCGAATTGCCAGTCAATGCGATTGCGGCATGCAGCCGCGCGGAGGAAATCTCGATCCGCAGAAGGGTTTTGGCCGGCAAGAGTCTTTTCAGGACACGCCTCTGCCCACTCTAAGAATGCCGACATCAATTCTCCGTCGCTTTGTTTCTTTGGATCTTTTATTTCCCCTTCGCTAAAACCGTTGACGGCGAGAGCCGCCTTGTCTATGTGGCCACCTTCAAACAATCGGCACTCACCATAAAACGTATTTTTGTAATTACTAAAATCAACGGCGCCGATTGAAAGAAGTCCGTGCTTTACTGGATCCAACCCACTTGATTCCATATCAACTACTATCATGAATACAGTATACCAAAAAAGAAGGGCACTGCTTTTGGGGCAGTGCCGTGGGGATTTTGTGCGTATGGCAGAACTCTATTATAGCTGTAATGCAATGAATCCAATCAGGTTGAGATGATCTGAATAAGCTACTCTCCTTTTTTCGCTGCCATTTTTCGCTGCCATACGCACGGGGCTGATTTAAATATAACAAATGTTATCAATCATGACAACTTGTAAATCTGCATATCAATAAATCCCCGCTCGTCCATATCCACGCGGCAAGCCGTCTTGGAATTCTGCGGTACTATCAAAAAAAGGCGCCGTATGCGTTAGGCGCCTTCGCGTAAGATTTTGTGCTCAACACATTTGCTTGGTTTATTAAACGGACCTAATCTCGCATTAATAATCGAAATGAAGCAAACACGCTCCTTTCCAATATGTACGCATACACACAGAAGCTATGCCAAAGTAATTTTAGCTTGCTTTGCCTATCATTTCAACCCTTTGCAATTGGCAGCGGGGGTATAACCCGCCGCACGGGCGGCCTCAATAGAATCAAACGATATCTTATTTTCTTCTTTTATGCTTTGCGCGCCGGCACACCATGGAAAATGATATTTTGTGCCGGCTTTCGATGCCACTACAGACCCGTTATCTATTTGCTCTTTTTGCTCTTTGGTCGCGGTTTGTTTTACTCCAGAATTGGAATTATTTATAGCGATAGCGTTCTGTACAGAAGCGCTTTGCGAAGTAAAATTGACTTCCCTGTTCTGCAAAACGGACAGTCTGCCAATTAGAAACGATCCGAGCGAAACAAGCGCAATAAGAACAATCGTGATTATGTCTCTTCGGCGTGCCGGAGGCAGAGACTTGATTAATCCGCGTATTTCAGCTATACTCGCCATTGCATTAGTATAAATGCAAAATCTAAATATCAAAAATCAAAACTGTGGGTTAAAAGCTCTTATTTTTAATTTTAATTTACCTTCATGGCACATACAAAAGCCGGAGGAACAGCTAAAAACTTAACAGATTCAAATGCCCAATATCTGGGCATAAAACTTTATGATGGCGAAAAAGCCAAAGTAGGGGCTATTATTGTGCGCCAGCGCGGAACCCGTATTTTGGCAGGCAAAAATGTCGCCACAGGCTCCGATCATACCCTTTTTGCATTAAAAGAAGGAATTGTGGAATATTCACGCAAACGAAAACATAACTTCAATAATCGCAGCGTGGTCAAGAAGGTTGCAAATGTAATTGCAACTTAATTGGTTATTTGGTTGCTTCCACTATAAGTGTAAAGCGCCCCTTTTTGTCTCCCACTGAAACCGCTATCTTATGCTCCCCTATCGTTTTAATGTGTTCGGATAATTTTATATATTCCGAGCGCGCTTCAACTCGAAGCTCATCTTTTAGCTGCGTGACGATGTCATTTTCGTGAATCGCGGCAAATAAATGCCCTTTCTCGTTTGCTTTTGCCGATATATGAATTGTTTTGCCTTCAAGCGATGAAAGATTCTTCAAAAGCAACTCCTCTTGTATTTTTCTTTCGGCCTCGATTTGCGTTTTCTCCTTTTCTGTTTGCTTTAAAGCATTTGTTGTTGCCTCACGCACAAGCCCTCTAGGGATAAGCATATTCAAAGCATGCCCGTCAGAGACATTTTTTACATCGAGCCGTTTCCCTAGTCCAGCGACATCTTGAATTAAAATAACCTTCATCCAGTTATAGATAGGGAGCGCCAGCTAATGAAAGCCGCGCCGCTATCGTTATTTTATCTAGTAATGTTGGATTCTGTCTAATCATTTTAATAAAACCCCGCTCATCCATATCCCCGCAGCAAGCTGACGAGGTTCATAAGTCATGATATTACCGGAAATCGGCTAAAGAAGCAAACTAATGAATAACCCCACCCATTTCCCGACCGACCCGACCAACTTGATACACTGCCATTCTCATTTCTCACTATTCTCTTATTCGTGCGAATTAGCCGATAGAGACCTCGTTCTTTGAGTGAGCATTCATCTTAGGAGTCTTGGGGTATGTGTGGTAATGGGTAATCT
>CAYJSB010000090.1:0-2883 GCA_964372805.1 uncultured Candidatus Saccharibacteria bacterium
TTTTGCGAAGTTGATTACACTGTGTATACTCATTTCAATCACCTGTAAGTATTCAGGATATGAGGTTGGTGATTGCAAAATCTGTTAGGGTGAATAATACTACACATTAATGAATCTCGTCAGAAGCTGAGGTCGCTTGTCGAACAACGTAGGCGTAATCGAAAAATTAAAATTATTACCTAAATTTCGCACCGTCTCGGTTTATTGACCGCGACCTGCTTCTAACGGAATGAAATTACTAATCGTCGAATCGCCGGCAAAAGCGAAGACCATTTCAAAATATCTGGACGGTGCATACACCGTGACGGCATCTATTGGACATGTGCGCGACTTGCCGAAGAGCAATAAGAAGGCGGTTGATATCGAGGCCGGCTTTGTTCCACATTACGAAATTTCCAAAGGAAAGGAAAGGGTCGTGGCAGAACTTAGATCTCTGTCCAAAAAAGCCGATGAGGTGATGCTCGCAACCGACCCCGACCGCGAGGGCGAAGCGATTGCCTGGCACATTGCCGAGCTTATTAGGGGCTCTGGCGCACCAAAGCCCATGCGTGTGGTGTATCACGAAATTACGAAAGAGGCGGTGAAAGAGGCGCTCGAACATCCGCGCGCGATTGACCAAAATCTGCGGCGCGCCCAAGAGGCGCGCCGCGTCCTCGACCGCTTAGTGGGATACGACCTCTCCGGACTTATTTGGAAAAAAGTGCGCTACGGACTTTCGGCCGGCCGCGTGCAGTCCCCCGCACTTCGCATTTTGATGGAGCGCGAGCGCGAGATCCGCGCTTTCAAACCAGAAACATTCTGGCGCCTGACTGCCGATGTCGAGACCAAGAAAAAAGAGAAACTGACGCTCGAGTGCTCGGTCGAGCCGCGCGACAAAAAGGAAATGGAGCGCATCGTCGAGGTCGGAAAGAAAGGCGTCTGGAATGTAATCGACGTAACCGAAACCGATGTTAAACGAGTTCCCCGAGCGCCCTTCACCACCTCCACCCTCCAGCAAACCGCAAGCTCGCGCCTCGGACTCTCCCCTTCCCGCACGATGCAGATCGCGCAACGTTTGTACGAGGCCGGCCACATCACCTACATGCGTACTGACAGCACTAACTTGAGCCAGCAGGCCCTGGGGCAAATTTCGACTGTGGTCACTAAAAAATATGGCGAAGAATTTCTCCAAACCCGCACCTACGCCACCAAAAGTAAAAACGCCCAGGAAGCGCACGAGGCGATCCGCCCGACCGACGCCGGAAAACAATCGCTCGGCGGCGCGCCGGAACAAAAAAAGCTCTACGAGCTCATCTGGGCACGGGCAGTTGCAAGTCAGATGAGCGATGCCAAACTTTTGCGCACTAAAGTGAGCGCGAATATCAAAGACAACTCAATTCCCGAATTCGCCGTCGTCGGCAGTCGCACGCTTTTCCCGGGCTGGCTTTTGGCTGACCCCGATGCGCGCGGGGAGGATGTGGAACTGCCGAAAGTCGCTAAGGGCGATCCTCTCGCGCTCCTTCAACTCAACACTGAAGAAAAGCAGACCGAACCGCCACCGCGCTATACTGAAGCGGGACTGGTGAAAGAACTCGAGAAACGTGGCATCGGGAGGCCTAGTACCTACGCCTCGATTATGCGCACGATTGAAGATCGCGGTTACGTTGAAAAAGTTGGAAGGTCTTTGAAGCCAACCGACACCGGCGACGTGGTGAGCACATTTCTTGAAAACAATTTTATGCAGTATATTAATGACACCTTCACCGCCGAGATGGAGGACAAGCTCGACGAAATTGCCGAGGGTAAACGCGAGTACGAAAAAACCCTCAAGGATTTTTATAAGCCATTTCTCAAAGACGTGAAATCAAAAGATAAAATAGACAAGATTACGAACATGGGCAATGCGCCGAGCGATTGCAAGTGTCCGGTGTGCGGCTCGGGAATGGTCATTAAACTTTCAAAAAACGGCAGGTTTTTTTCCTGTAGCAAATTTCCGGACTGCGTAGGGGCACGGACAATCGAGGGTAAGGCGCTCGAAGGTCCGAAGGAAACCGGTGAGGCCTGTCTGGACTGTAAAGACGGTAAGCTTGTCGAGCGCGACGGCAAGTTTGGCCGCTTTATCTCCTGCAACCGCTACCCGAAGTGTAAATACATTAAAAAAGATGCGGAGCTTGATAAAAAAAACTCAACAGGTATCGCCTGCAACGTCTGCAAAAACGGCTTTATGGTGGAGCGTCGCGGCCGCTTCGGACTCTTCTACTCCTGCTCAAACTACCCCAAGTGCAAAAACGCCATCAAAGCCAAACCCACCGGCAACATCTGTCCGATGTGCCAGTCCTTAATGATGGCCGGCACAAAAACAATCCCAGAGAGATGCAGTAATAAGTTGTGTCCTAATCACCGTCCAGACAAGAAGAAATAAATGTGCTTGCCCGTTCAAATTTTTCTTAAAATTTGTTCGGGTCCAAATCATAATCCGCACAAAAATAAGGAGCTCTAGCGACTATATTTTTGTAGCGCCCAGCATCATTTTCACTCAATCCAATTTAACTGCGCTGGACATAAACACAATTACCTCAACGAAAACTTAGCTCGACTCTGACAAAATGGTGCTGTGACACATAAGCTCGCGAAATAGATACGAAGCATGCAACCTGCGTTGCATGCGCAAATTGTGGAAATGGGGATACGGCGGAAATGGGGAGGCGGTAACTTGGACACGCCGTTTCCAAGTACAAATATGACGTTTCCCAACTTGGAAACGGCGTGTCCAAGTTGGGCGGAAATGGGGATACGTCCATTAATTTACATAAATTTATGTTGTAATAACTTATGGACTTATGGAAATGGGAAATGGTGAGGTCAGCATTTCCTTTATAGATGAAATAAAAAAACCGCCCACTT
>CAYJSB010000091.1:0-2866 GCA_964372805.1 uncultured Candidatus Saccharibacteria bacterium
CAACTCCAATTTTTCCTCTTAAACCACCACCTGGCTCGCTTGAATAATAAAGATAGTATGTAGTACCAATTTTGAGTATACTTCCCAGTCGTATGCCACTTATGGAGCTATCCCACCCAGAAGAACTCCTTGTTAAAATTGGATTGCCGGAATACTTTGTCCATGTCGTGGGCGGATCTTCGCCTTGTGATGGGGCGTAAGCATACCCAATCGCGATCTTGCCTGCTTCATCTTGTCCTAGAAAATACATCCGTCTCTCATTACCAACATCTATGATTCTTGGAACGCCGATATTGTAGTTATCCCATGCGCTAGTTTCACTTCTTGATAAAATAGGGGTTTGCTGAACCTTTGTTATGGTTGGAACAGAATTTTCAATTCCTTCCACTGTCCAACGTTGGTCACCTCGGTCGTCTGCGGTTACCATTATTTTTACAGGATAGTTTGTCCCGGCGCCTTCAGCCGGGTTTATGACAATTGATTTTCTATAGTTAAAACCAAGGAGCCAGCCCGTGCTGGCTTCGGTTGTTTTTACCGGCAAAAACAAAAAACCGCAAACAATAAGTTGTAAAATAAAAAAGCCGGCTAAAGAAAAAGAAGCTGTTTTGTATTCTTTTTTCTTTATATAAAACATAGTTTTGTCGTCTTAATAAAGCGCTCTTCATTCGCACAATTGTACCAAATAATTTCCATACTTGTCAAGTTTTTTGGGGATACCAAGTCAAGGTTCAGCTTTTTTGCCGATTCAAGGTTGAACCTTGGAGCCGCAACTGATGTGCCGCTTGCGCTCATCCATCCGATGGTTCCGCAGGCGTTCATTGTAACCGCCGCTACTGATAAATTGCTGTTCTGCTGTCTTAATCTGCCGGTCTAAGAGAAAGTTGACTTGGTGAATTAAGCAGATGGCGGCATTCGCTGCAATTTTAGGATTAGACAAATAAGACGAATAGGACCTATTGAACCCATAGGACGAATTGGTCTTATACAAATTCCTAACTTCAAGTGCCCTTGGGTCATCTTTCTCCCATTTTTGAAATCCGCGCTGGCGCAGAAAATCTTCTTAATCATGCAGTAGCTCTTCAAATGAGGCGCGAGCAACACCCAAAAGTTTCAGTTCGCTTTTTTCAGAAGTCGGGTTAGCGCTTCATTCCACAATGTTCTGCTTCCCGCTCCGAGCCGCCTGTTCCATCTGATCCTTCGTGCGCGGTTTCTTATCAACACACTGCTTTACACACTCTACGGTGTTGAAGTCGCCTGCACAAATAGGTCAACCACATTCACCGTGCGCACGGCAGAGCCGCGATTTCCATCTTGGTCAACCGCGTAGTATTCAATGGTATGCGTACCTGCCACGGATGTATCCAGTTGAACATTAGAGATGTCACCAACATCCGTGCCATCTACTATCGCTTTGATACCAAGGTTGAACGCAGATTCAGGCCCCGTAATCAGCGCGCCCAAATCCGCGTACGCCGTTCCCTTGTCAATCTCCGCGGGATTCGCGCCATTAATAGAGAGCAAGGGTGCAGGGTTCAGAGTGGGGGGCGTAGTGGTTGCATCACCGCCCGGCGGCTCTGTTGAGTCACCTGTAGAGGTCAAACCTCTACAGACCCCAGAAACTGTGGTGGCGGAGCCGTTCACCATCTTGAAACAGTACGGCTCGCCGGTCACCTCGTCGTAGAGCGTGATGCCGGAGGGTTTTTCCTGCGAGCCGACGGTTAGGTTGGAAGCAATGACACTCGCGAACTCTGCAACGCCGTTTGAAATCTTTGCGCCAAGCGACGTAAGGTAATCAACCACTGTAGAGGTCAAACCTCTACAGGATGTTGAGGTTGGGCTTCCACAGCCGGTCGGCATTGAAAATCCGCCGTTCTGCGCGATCGCTTCAATCGCCGCGACGCGGGCTTCAAGCGCATCAATGCGTTTCTCCTGCGCCTGCACACCCGCAAGAATAAATGTGGAAAGTTTGTAGAGGTCAACGCCCTTCTGGTCAACAGACAACACTTCCGGCGGAGATTCTTCGGCGATGAGTCCGATACGCAGCGGATTGTTCACGCTTTCGTCGCGATAGCGGTATTCGGCGATTTTCACCCCTCGGATTTTCTCCAGAATCGTCTGCTTATCAGTCTCTTCAAGATAGGCAATGTCGGTCTTCGCTCCAAGTGTTGAAATATTCACAAATGATTCCGCGCCAATGTCGCCCGCCACATTCAGCTTGTAGGCAAACGGCGTCGTGCTTGCGGTCGTGGTGCCGATGCCGACATTGCCGCGCGAGTCGATAAATATAAACGGCGTCGTGGTTGATGTTGAAGTCGCAGAAGTACCAACAAGCGAGCTGACTTTCGCATCAAGCTCCTTAATGGCATTGACTGATGCCGCCAAAATTGCTTTGCTGTCTAATCCAAGATATCCATTCCTCTGTAGTGGAGTAGCTTGCGGAAGAACTGTTTGTACATTTTGGGCAATAAATCCAGCATGGGTGTAAGACTCTCCTTTGTATTGGAAGTAAGAAGGATTGATTCCGAGAATTACATCCAGACCGCCTGTAAATGGCGTTATATTTTGTTTTAGGTTGGCATCTGATATGCAACCGATCTCTCCATCTGTGTTTGCATTAAGGTCACAGTCTGTTGCATTTGACTGACGAATAATCCCAGCTACGTCTAACTTACTTTGAGGAGCATCCGTTCCAATGCCGACATTGCCGTCGTTTTTTACAAATAACCTTGAGACATCATCACTGGCGGTAACATTCAACGCTGACGCTGAAGAATCCGCTGTGCTTCCTTTTACCACTAACCTGCTCCCTGGTGCCACGAGTCCGATGCCGACGTTACCGGCCGTTGAAATAAATATCGTTGAAGTA
>CAYJSB010000092.1:0-2864 GCA_964372805.1 uncultured Candidatus Saccharibacteria bacterium
GGCATAGGCCAAAAAGCCGCCACCGGGCTTTGGGGGTGGGGGAAGAAGAAGGGGGAAGATGTTCGTATGAAAGTGGGAACAGATGGGTTGGCAGGCGTTCCGTTTGCCGGCAAGTTTCTTCAAAAACATGTCTATGACAGGTTAGGAAAAACACGGCTTGGCAAGTTATCATTTGCTTCCCGCGCAGCAGCGCAAAAAGAAAATGCACAAAAAAGAACTGGCAAAGCGCAAAAGTGGAGTAAATTTCGCGCCGGATTTTACGGCGGCATTGCCGGTTTAGGAAAGCTTACAGCAAACGGCGTGAATATAGGTGTTTTACTTTCTGTTCCAGAGCCGCGCAAGGAGTGGTTTAGATTGCGCGAACAAAGAAGACAGCAGAAAATTATATCCCCAGCTTCACAAGAGGCAGGAGCTTTGGAGGCGAGATTTGGCACATTTCAAGATGCATGGGGGACTGTGCAATCTAGTTTGAGCAATATAGAAACAAAGTTAGATAATCTTGAACGGCAAAAAAAGGAGAATGAGGCAATGAATGAATCACAGACAGCAGAGTTAGGAAAAAAGGATGTTGGAGAACAGTTTGATCAAGGCAAAACATTACTTGATGCATTGGTTGAGGCCTTAAAAAAGAATATCGGCAAAGAGGGGGATAAGTTTAGTTTAGAAGAAGCAAAAAACTTTACTGCAAAAGAGGATTTTAAAGTTTTTGGCATTCCTGATACTGATCCGGGGAAGCAAGAAGAGCTATGGAAACAATTGGAGTATATTAGAGAAGTAGAGAAAGGCCAGAAGGAAAAAAAGGAGTGGCTTGATAAACCAGAAGAACATCAAGCAGATTTAGTTAATGCCGGCAATCAGCGAAAAAATCGGGTGTATGCAGAATACCAAGAGGAACTCAAACGATTGCGTTTAGGCAAAACTGGCGGAGCTATTTTTGATACAAAAGAAATTGAGCGAAGGCAGGGCGAGCTAAGTGAGCTCGTTAGGAAAGAAGTGAGCATACTGCAACAGCTTGTTGAAAGTATAGACGATAATGAAAGAAAGAAGCTGGAAAAAGATCGCGAAAAGAACCATGCGGCGTTGAGGAAGCTTGGGTATGGCGCGGAAATGGAAACTATGCTGGCTTCCATTGAAAGCGGAGGAGACAGTAAGGATGCGGATGACAAAAGCAAATTCGCAGGCGAGTTTAAAAAACTTGAAAAAGAATTGGAAGTTGCCAATAAAAGGCAAACAGCGTATGCGCAATTGGGAGGGAAAAGCATTGAGCAGTTGTTTAAGGAGTATGAGGATTTGGAGAGTGAAAAAGGAAATAAGATGAATGATGCCATTTTAACTGGCGGAGATGCTTCTGCAGTCGCAAAAGTGTATGACGAACGGTTACAGGCATTGAAAGAAACATTTTCAGGATTATTAGGAGACGAAGTTACTAAAGTTGATGCTGGTAGGCGTAAAGTGACAGGTAACAAAAGCGGCGATGTGAATGATGTAAGAATGCAAAATGATCTTGATCAGATCGGCAGAGATTATTTTCAATCTTCTTTCCTCAAAGAATCTAACAAAGAAGTATACAAAGAATATGAAGAGCGTCGGTCGGAAAAAGAGAGAGACGCAGAAATGCGCGTTCGGGAATTTAAGCGCGCAAGGGAGTATGAAGGGGAGGAGAATGTGGCTGATACATGGCATACAGATCCGAGCAAAGAAAAAAACCTCGGCGCCTTTGCCGCAAATGAAACAAAAATTAAGGACATTGACGAGAAAATCGGAAAAATCAAGGAAAAGAGGGCAGGTTGGGAGACAGATGAAGGATATATTCGGCGGTTGCATGAATGGAGCGAAGTTCAAGAAGAAAAGAAAAAGATTTTAACTGATGATTCAGAAGAACTCATCCGCAATCTTAAAGTTGCGAAGAAGCGTGGCAACAATATTCGCGTCGCGGCGATTATGCATAAGCTTGCAGATGATGGGAATTTTAACGATATTTTGCAGGATTATAAATTGGAAGCAAATTTGCAAGGTATGCAAGAATTTGGCAGAGGTCTTATTAAAGATCTTAAAATGTCAGAGCAAGAGGCGTTTGGGCTTATGAAGGATATTTCAGACACTTTGCGCCATGTTGGGCACTGGAGCATGGCGTATTCGCATATCACAAAGGACGGAAAGTATGTGGAGTCGGATCCTATGCAACAGATGAATCTCGCATTGAACATGATGCAGAAGGAAACAACGCCTAGCAATTTTTTCCGAACTCGCAATCGTCTTGCATTTGGGTGGAATGATCCTGTAACAAAGAAGTTTAAGTTTACTCCACATGGGCTTGCATATATGCTCCAAAATGGTAAGGATATGGCGTTTACTTTAGGCCGCGGCGATGTAAATCCAAACCTTCTAATGAATCTCGCGCAGGAGCAGTCGCTGAACATTTTGCGGCAGTATCTTCCATTTGCCACTTCGTCGCATTCAGGGCTATTGGGCGGGACACCTTTAATTCAGGCAATATCTATAAAAAATCCAGGGGCGGATAATGTAAAGGATTTAATTGGAGAGATTAGGTCGCTTGTTGATGCGTATGCGTTTCGTGGGCGAAGATAGTTTTGTTTTAATTGATCTATGGCTAATTCATTAACACAATTTATATCGCCTGCAGGGTCAGGCGCGGCAACGCAATCAAAGCCACTGAATGTAGAGCAGTTTAACATTGTCAGGCATGCGATTGTTACTGATATTGTCCCATTTGACAACATACAATCCGCGCAATTGATTTTGCGCGATATTGAGCCAATTTTTGTTCAACATCAAGCTGAATGGAAAGAAGAGGACATAGAATTTTTTAATGAATGGCAACATTTATTCGTGTTATTAAAGTG
>CAYJSB010000093.1:0-2852 GCA_964372805.1 uncultured Candidatus Saccharibacteria bacterium
CCACGGGAAAACTCCCGTTTTCCCGACCCCCTTCCCTCCGCCGCATTCATCCCCGTAGCAGAGCTACGGGGATGAATGCGCGCGGATGAAAAACGCCTCCGAAGATTTCTTCGGAGGCGGTGGATTTGCGTGTATTTCTACACAGTCGGGAACCTCAGCTCGCTTAGGCTAGTGAAAACCTGACGGCGAACTTTGTTAGATTTCGGCGGTGCCACGGATTTTTCGCCGGGCTTTGTCGCCGACTTGCGGTCAGGTTGCACACCGATGTTGACCGGTTGGGCGACCGTCTCCGTTTTCGGTTCGGACCACTGTTTTCTACGTGGGTCAGATATTTCGGTCCAACCGACCTTCCCAGTCCGAATCTCAAAGGAGAACTGCTCTCCCAAAAACTCGTACGGTCTTTCGAAAAGAAGTCCGAGATGGCCGTGGAGCCGCTGGATTGGTTTTTGGTCCACCGATTCAAAGACGCGAACTTGAATCCGCGTATAGCGGATCGGACAGTTTCGCGGGTCATCACAATTTTCCCACGTGCCCTCTTTGTTTTTCCGCTGCCAGATGGCGTGCACCATCACAGGATAGGTCTTGTAGATGGGGGCCAGAGGGTCGTTCGGAGCCAACCGAGGATGTTTGGCCTCGATCGCTTCACGCGTTCCATCAATGTAAACCGATTCCCGTGTAGTGCCGCCTGCAAACTGTCCCTTGAACCGTCCATTTATGTGGAGGACACGAAAAACCGGTCTTTGTGCCATATCTTCCGCGACTTGGTCGTAGCCATGACGCCTACTTGATTGCGAAAGGACTGCGTCTGTCCAAAACCCGCCGTTTCTACCCTCAACAGGAGCCCGAAATATGACAGGCGTACCGGGTACGACGTCCATTCGTGTAAGGTCGGCGCTTTCGCCTACTCTTGGATAGCTGGTTCCTGGAACAGCTAGACAGAGTGCGTCTTTTTCATAGCGCACATCGGGATGTCCAGGCACTTCAATGTACCCGTAACCCTTTTTCTCTTTGCCTTCATCGTCGAGGCTCCCTTTGCTGAAGAATTTGATGAATCCCGTGTAGGCTTCAAAAGCCTGATTGCCGATTTCAATGAGCAGATTTTTCATTTTGCTTTTCTTTCTGTACTTTAGTGTTTTTCCAGTAGGTGGCAATAGCCGTTATCCGAGCAATCATGCCCGAGACCTGATGGAAAAACGATCTGGCGCCATTATATCATGCCATTATTATATGTCAATGGTCTTAAAATACGCCATTTTGCCGTATACTTAGGCCATAATTCATTATTCTTAATTCATAATTCGTGTATTTAGTATTGGACATCGGCGGCACGCATATCCGCTGCGCGTTATCTAAGGACGGCAAGACATTTGATAGTGCGCCGACGGTCTTAGATACGCCGAAGAAGTGGCCAGATGCCGATAAGGAACTAAGGGAACTTCTTTCGAAATATAAAAGCGTTAAGGCAGCATGTGTTGGATTGGCTGGCGTCTTCGACAGGAAAAAAGGAACTCTTGTTTACTCGCCGAATCTCAATGATTGGTTAGGCAAGCCGATTCAGAAATTATTTGATGAAGTCGTTGGCGCTCCGGTAAAGATTTTTAATGATGCGGTTCTTGCGGGAGTGGGTGAAGCTCACCGTGGAGCAGGGATGGGGAAATCAATCGTGGCATATATAACTGTAAGTACTGGTGTAGGAGGAGCGTGTATCGTCAACGGTTTACCCGACGAAGGCCGCAGCGGATTTGAGCCGGGACATCAGATTATGGATGTTAAAAGCGGGTTGACGCTTGAAGATATGGTTTCGGGTTCAGCGTTTACAAAACTTTATGGCACCGATTTCGTAAAAATCGCACCAAAGAAATGCTGGCATAAAGCCGCAAAGATTCTCGCTTTAGGCGTTCATAATGTAATTATGCAATGGTCTCCGGATATAGTGGTTCTTGGCGGCTCAATGATGACAAAGCCCCCTGGCATACCGCTAGATGTTGTAAAAGAGGAATTGTATAAATTGCCGAAAGTATTTCCCGATTTGCCCGATATTGTTTTGGCAATGCTTGGAGACGCTGGAGGACTTTATGGAGGTTTAGAATTACTGAGAGAAGGCAAATAAGTTTAGTGGTTTCCACATATAAAAACCAACCCCGCCACGATGCGTAGTGGCGGGGTAAATTGTTTCAGCTTATCAAAATTGGCGGCCTCTTAATCAGGCCGTTATGATTTTTGCTCGGGCGCTTCCTGAACTTTGGGAGCGGAGGAATGGGTTGTTTTGCCAACAGGCCTGTGTTGCCAAAGTTTGTGTTTGTGAACAAATTCGGTTGACGCAACGAATTTCCGATGGAACCCGGATTCTGAAACATAGATAATTATTTTGTGAATTTCCGAAGAACGAAATGACGATATTCCAATATCGCCATCTGACAGCATACTATGATATTTTCGTTATTTTGGCAAATAAAATCGGCGATGACGTAGTCATCGCCGAATTGAAACCGTCTCGTGAACTCATGGCCGTTTTGTAGCCATCGCCTTTGCGATGACCGTATACGGATCGCATCCACGAATGGGACGGTGAGGAGGAAGAGGCGGCTGGTTTTGTATCCAGTACTCATCCGTTTCATCAATCACCCTCATGATTTCGGCAAACAGTGCCGCCTTCCTACCGGTTGTCCGGTGAAAGACGCGCACCCACTTCGGGCTTCCGAGGTGCGGGAAATAAACTTGTATTCTCATATCTGGGAGAGAGTATATCATATGTACAGCGTATGTCAAGCAACACCAACTTTTGCTTTATCTACAATGTGTGCTACTATAATGTCCCTCTGGCGTTGGGGTTATTAAGACAGCTCCGCTTC
>CAYJSB010000094.1:0-2785 GCA_964372805.1 uncultured Candidatus Saccharibacteria bacterium
CGTTTAGGTGTCTGACGCTCGTTGATACTCGCATAATACCCTCTCCGCCATTTTCTTGAAGTCAACAATTTTAACGCAACGGATATGGATATACTATATCTGTATGCGCAACACAACGCAATACCGGCGGCTTTTGTCCGCCGAGCCTGCCTGTCGGCAGACAGACACGATGAGGTAAACCGAGACCTCGCGCAGGGTGATAGAATCTCGACGATATCACGGCGTTTAGGTCGAGTGCCAAGCGCCGTATCGATGGAAGTGAGATGGGGTGATTAGCAGAATCGTTGTGTTTAAAAGTTTGAAATCAAGAAAAAAATCCTTCTTTTGTCAGTTCCACAATTAAAAAGCTATAGCTTTCTAATTGTGGAGGTGTTATTCAAACTCTTTTATCTAAAAAGAAAACCCGATGTATCCAATTATTTTTTTCATTTTATTGCCGTTAGTCACACAACATCCTTACATTCTCAAGTTTGTAAGGATGTTATTTACGTTGGATAATTTTTACAATACCTTTATTTGCCACAGCACCATCCGCCTCAAGCGGAGGTGCTGGACTTTGCTATCCCCGCCGGTATTTTGTACGATATATCGTACAACATTATTCGTTGTTCTTTTTGATAATGGTAACCACTCCCCGCTCCGCATCCGCTTCTACCAAATCTCCAATCTTGACTTTCTGTTCCACTCATCTCCCGTTTTTGATTACGTTTTCGAATGAACTTCCTTTTTTATAGTTTCGCATCGGATTTTTCGCCCAACGCTCGAGTATCGGAGTTACGAATTTCCACGCCGCCTCTTCTTCCTCGGTTGAAGCGAACAGCATCTGGTCGCCCCGGATGCAATCATAAAGCAACCGCTCATACGCGTCCGGCATCTGTTTTGTTTCCGGCGCGTCGCCGTAATTGAACGAGAGCACCTGCGGATGCGTCTCGTTTTCAAAACCCGGCTTCTTTACCCAGAACACAACCGAAATACCCTCATTCGGCTGAATACGGAATGTCAGAATATTCCGATTGCATTTCACATCGCCGACACCGCAATTCACATCTTTGAAATAAACGCGTATCTCCGCCTTATCCTCCGACAATGCTTTTCCGTTCGATAATTCAATCGGGACGCCTTTCCACCGCTTTGACCGCAAATACGCCGTAAGACTGAAAAATGTCTCCGTGTCGGAATCGGGAGCGATATTTTGCTCACTGCGATATCCTTCGTACTGCCCGCGAACAACCTTCCGAACCGAACTGCCTGAAATCGGAATAAGCTGACTCAACGCGCGCGCCCTTTCTTTGCGTATCGCGGGAACCGTATACCCCTTCGGGTACTCCATCGTTACAAGCGAAAGCATGGTCAGCAGATGATTTTGCCCTATGTCCCGCAAAGCGCCGATGCCGTCGTAAAATGCGCCGCGCCCCTCAATGCCATTTTTCTCTAGGATGCGAATTTCTATCCGTTCAATATGCTTATTATCCCAAATCGGCTCAAAGATGGCGTTTGAAAACCGGAACGCAAGAATGTTTTGCAGAGTTTCTTTCGCGAGATAGTGGTCAATGCGAAAAATCTGCGTTTCATTGAATAATTTCCCGAGCAGGCGGTCTAGCCGGCGCGCGGTCTCGGTATCTTTACCGAACGGCTTCTCAATCAGTACACGTGTCCATCCCTCACCGTTTGAACATGGGATTGTAAGCCCCGAATGCGAAAGTTTATTCAGAATAAGTTCGTAGAGCGTGGGCGGGACCGCGAGATAAAAAAGTTTGTTGGAGCAGACGTTGAAGTTATGGTCGGCACGGGCAAGCTCATCGCTTAATCCTTTGTATGAAGTATCATCTTCAAACAGTCCCCGCACATACTTGATGGTATTCAAAAAATCGTTAAAGCTCGCGGTATCAACGTCTTTTTTCTTATCCTGTATGGCGGCCTTGATGAACTCACGGTACTGCTCGATTGAAAGCTCGCGCCGCCCGAAACAAATTATCTGAAACTTTTTCGGCAGCTTTCCTTTGCCGTACAGGTCAAACAGCGCCGGAAATAATTTCTTGCGCGCCAAATCTCCGGTAGCTCCGAATATCACAAGCGCCGTCGGTTCAACTCCATTTTTGTTGCCGTTGCTCATGTTATGGACCTGCGGGGAGTTGAACCCCGAACTTAATCATGCCATGATCACGTGATGCCGCTTCACCACAGGCCCTTTTAACTAGGTAAGTATATAGAAAAGAACTCGTACTGTGAAGCATGGAAAAATTTCTAGGCTGAAGCTATAATGCGGTTTGTACACGCACTCTTAGCTCAGTTGGTTAGAGCGTCCCATTCACATTGGGAAGGTCGGAGGTTCGAATCCTCCAGAGTGCATATTTAACGGAGTGAAGTATATACTCTGAACGAGCAAACTTCTTTGCTCGTGTGAGGATTCGAAAACCTTTTGAGCTCTGCCGAAGGCAGACCAAAAGGTGTACTGAAGCTGTAAGCTTCGAATCCTCCAGAGTGCATATTTAACGGAGTGAAGAGGAAAGCAGGCCGTCTTTTTTCAAATTCCAGATCATAGCGTGATACCGTTTGCGCAATCGAGCTTCTTCGGCAAATTCCACCTTTCTTCGCGTCCTTGTAGATTTTGTTTTGCGTAGCTCATATTCCATTTTTCCGAGCGAGGCGCCGTATCCCGCCGATAAAATCGATTCAAATAAATCGCCCGAGTTCGTGACAACATTTCCGATCGTTTCCAAAATTGCCAATGTAAGTCCACCTTTCATATGTTCTTTGTTTTGAATATAGCATACTCTAGTACTAA
>CAYJSB010000095.1:0-2785 GCA_964372805.1 uncultured Candidatus Saccharibacteria bacterium
GCTTTGCAGAATTTGTTTCCGCGAGTATGCCAATGAGGGAATGATTCCGGGCGTGAAGAAATCATCATGGTAATGAAAAATAACGTAGCGAAGCGGAGTATATTTTTCTTACCCCGTGGAATAGATATGAAGAATAAATTACAAAGGTTCATAGATACTCATTACTCGGATATTCATCGCGAGTTGTACGTGGTTATTGCACGGGGTGATGATTTTTATACTCGTTCGCTAACGCTCGCTCGTTAAAAATCAATCATGCGTCATCATAAAGCAAACAGAAAATTCGGACGCGAAAAAGGGCAGAGAAAGGCTCTGATAATTTCACTTGCACGGTCACTCGTATTGCACGGCAGAATCAAAACTACTGAGCCAAAAGCAAAAGAATTGAGGTCGTTTGTGGAGAAAATGGTGACACGAGCTAAAAATCCGACTGTCGCAAATCGCCGCTTGCTCCATAACCGATCTGGAAGCGCAGAAGTAACGACAAAGCTTGTGAAAGATATTGCCCCGAAATATTTAAAGCGAAATGGAGGATATACACGCATTATAAAGATGAGTTCGCATAAAAATGACGGCGGCAAACAGGCTGTAATTGAGTTTGTATAAATATCATGAAAATACACACAATTGATGCAAGCGGAAAAAAGCTTGGAAGAGTAGCAAGCGAGGCAGCGAGTTTTATCATGGGGAAACACCTTGTCTCTTTTAAGAGAAACGAAATACCACTGGTAACTGTTATCATAGAGAACGCATCTAAAGCGGATCTACCTGAACGAAAGCTATCAGCAATGACGCATGAAAGGTATTCCGGCTATGCGGGTGGCAGAAAGGTTTTATCGGCAAAGCAGGTGTCGGCGAAAAAGGGACATAGAGAGCTATTTAAAATTGCGGTACATGGCATGTTGCCTGCCAACAAACTGCGCGCTCGAATGATTAAACGGCTAATAGTTAAAGAATAAAGATGGATCAAAATAAAAAAGAAAAATATATTGAAGCTGTAGGACGTCGAAAGACGGCAACTGCTATCGTGCGCATGACAGAAGCGCCAAAGACAAGTTACACGGTCAACGGCAAAGAATTGTTTGCGTACTTTCCGACAGAAACCCTGCGATCTACAGCAAGTGCTCCGTTTACGAAATCTGAAATTCCGGCTAAGTTTGCGGTAAGCGTAAAGATTCGAGGCGGAGGGATTTCAGGACAGGCCGAAGCTATGCGACACGCCATTTCAAGAGCGCTTTTGATTCATGATGTTAAGTTTCGAAAAGTGCTAAAGCAATCCGGATTTTTGAAACGCGATCCACGCGCGAAAGAACGCAGGAAATTCGGACTCAAAAAAGCAAGAAAAGCGCCGCAGTGGAGTAAGCGCTAGGTATCAGATTTTGCACAAGGAGGGAGTTGGCCAGCATAGTGAATTTTGGCATCTGCTAACACCTTTGTTGTAAAACAATGCCAAAATATACTAGCGGACTTGCGCGATGAGTCACTTCACCGTATATTAACCTCCATGAAGAAACAAGACGAACCTGAAGTTGTAGCCGATGGGGCAGATGAATCTGTTGTGGCGGAGGAAAATGTTGCGGAAGTGATAAAGAAGCTCCGCGAGAAACTGAAGATCTGTGAAAAAGAACGGCGGGAATATCTTTCCGGCTGGCAGCGCGCTAAAGCCGACCTTATCAACGCCCGCAAGCGTGATGAAGAAGGCATTAAGGAATTGGCAAAATTTGCAAACGGTGCACTTATCGCCGATTTGCTTCCTGTGCTTGAGAGCTTTGAGCTCGCGATGAATGACAAGGTTGCGTGGGAAAAAGCGGACAAAAGCTGGCGCGTTGGAGTTGAATATATCTATTCACAACTTAAAAAGACGCTTGCCGACAAAGGGCTTGAAGAAATCAATCCTCTGCACAAGAAGTTCGACCATTCACTGCACGAAGCGGTCTCCTATGAACCGGTGCAGGATGAAAAGCTCCATCACATGGTCATAGAAGTTACGCAAAAAGGATACTCACTTCACGGTAAAGTGTTGCGGCCTGCGAAGGTGAGGGTGGGGGAATATAAAGAAAATAACTGAATAAGATTAAATCTCATCCCAGTGCCGATAGGCCTCTCGGGGTTTCTTTCAGGAATTTTACATTATCCAAGTCCTATTATAACAGGCCTATAGGCCTGTTATAATAGGACACAGGAGATGTGTACTTTCTCCCCCTAGTAGAACATTTCTGCATGTATGCCACACTAGTTCAGCCCAAACTCCTTTTTGAGTCGCCAATCATTTTCAATTGCATCGGCGATAATGTACAATAATTCATTCCCAATCTTAAAATCAGCTTTTAAAAGCGCCACAAGGTCTTCACAGTCATGCGGATACACCCATACACTATCTTGCAGCCTTTTAAAGCCTATCGCTGAAAGCGTTACACGGATTTTCTCTCTCAATTTCCGTTTTTCTTCACGAACATCAAAAATAAGAATGCGCCACTTTTTGTCCCACCGAGGGTTGTGTTTAGGTTTATACGTATCAGGTATTGTTGCCCGAATCACCCTTCTTCCTTCCTCGGTTATTTTCCAAAATCCATCGCGATATTCAATAAGACCTTGACGGGCGAGACGCCCCCGTGCCGCGTAAATCACGTTTTGTGAATTGCGACGCTTATGTTTCGGTGTTTTTAATTCTCGGAGTACGCCTCGTACCAGCATCTGCGGGTTCAATATACCAGCAACTGACACTAAAAGCGAAGTAAGTACTGCACGTGTTATTTTTGTGTTCCGCGTCCGAACTCTAGATTTT
>CAYJSB010000096.1:0-2649 GCA_964372805.1 uncultured Candidatus Saccharibacteria bacterium
GCCTGTAGTTTCAATGGTAAAACATCGGTCTCCAAAACCGAGGTTCCCAGTTCGACTCTGGGCGGGCCCGCAACCAGAAATAGAAAATACCCGCACGGGCTGGTATTTTCTATTTCTTTGCCTCCTTATGAGGGGTTCTTTTTTTACACCAATTACAAAACTTCGTAAGCTCAATCTTGCGCTCAACTTTTTTCTTATTTTTGCTGCTCCAGTAATTAACGCGTTTGCATTTGGAGCAGACAAGTTTTATCAATCTTTCCTGTGACATGTTTAAACAGTTGTTAGGTTTTAGCTTCTCTATGAAAAGCAAATAGCAGAAGGTAGGAAAGAATATACAGGAAATCTTCGAAAAACGCAACTTTTTTTATTTTGAAAAAGAAAATCCCGCGAATGCTTGCGCATTCGCGGGATTGAATTGTATGTGTCCGTTTATCCTTTGTCTCCGCCTTCCCATGGATTCGGTATAGGCGCTGTGTTCGGCTCGCCCCAGTCAAACCGGAAGAAGAGCCGTCGGCCTTTCTCAATGGTGTACGTACCAAGTTTGATCTGGTTCCACGCATCAGGACCGTCGGGCAGTGACTCGGCGTCAATCACAAAGATTTTCACCGTTTCACCCTCCGGCGCGTCAAACGCGACGACGGTGTCGGTCTCCTTGGTGTACTCAACGTAGTAGAGCTGTGGAGCTCCAATAACGGCTTTGTACTTGATAACCGACGCGTTCTCGGGCAGAACCACCAACCGAGCGAACTCGACTGACGCATTGCCGAAAACCGTTTCCGGCAAAATACGTCGCCCGTTTCGGAGGTTGTACACCTCCGTACGGTTGGTGCCGTTATCATAACTGACCGTATATAGCTCCCCGAGACGATTGACATGTTGCGAGCCGAGATAGAGTATCCCGTTTGCCGCATCAAGCCGCCCATCCTGCGAGAAGTAGTAGTAGTCAACAACATTACCATTCTCGTCGCGAATGACCATGTAGGCATTTTGCAACCCCTTCTTCTGGAACGGAATCCAGTCAGACCGTTGGGGCACGATGCTAAATGTTGGAAGTCCCCAACCCCATTTCCCCAACAACGGTTTCTTGGAGTCATAGCCGTAGAAGAGCCACGTTCTCACATTGCCAACGCCACCGTTATAGGCGACGTAGTAGTTGACCGCGTCGTCTTGCGGGTTGGCGATCGTGATAACGGGCGTAATCCCTGCGGCTAACTTTGAGAGTGCGACGGGGTCGGCAACCTTGCCAGTGTACGGAACATTCGTCCAATAACTGGCGATCGCCGAATTCGCCCACATGTTCACATCCGCGTCCTTCACAATGGACATGGCGTAAGCATCCAGCATCGCTTCCGATGCGATCGGCATCTCCTCCGATGGAATTTGGATCGGTGGTGTGTGCGCCATTGCTGAGAGGCCAATGAGCGCGGTGATGGCAACGTACAGTGTGTTGAATTTCAGTTTCTTCATAGTTTTATCCGTATTTCTGTTTTTTTCTGTCTTCTGTGTTTTACCGGTTTTGGTTTCTGTTGCTAGTTCCTTTCGGGGAACTTGATATCCGCGTGACCTTCCAAAGTCACCGCGTTGGCGGTACTGCTGACCGACGTTTTAGTTCCGCCAGCCTGCCGCGAACCGCGCTGACTGACGCTCACAATGAGCATGGCTGCAATGAACCCCACCACAGCAAGCATCCATCTAACTTTTGTTTTCATAGGTTTCTGGTTTTCCGAATTTTTGCCCGAAACAACACAATCACACCGCCTCTACATTCATAGAGACGTTAAAACAATATGCGGTTGTCAAGGAACAAAAAACAGGTTTCATGCCTGTAATTAACTTTCTCGCAGAGTATATCACACCCTATAAATATGTCAACCCGGTAGTAGATTTTGGCATTGTTCTACAACAGCAAATACATCTCAATACTTTCAGTATCGTCTTACGACCAAAACGCAAAATTCCAACGACACCGGCGCCAGCCGATGCCAAAATTCACTATACCCGGGTCAATACCTATCGATATACTCGTTTTATTAGCGGATTTAAGCGCGTAGTTGTCTCGTAATATGCCGTTTCGTCCAAACTTGCCATGAGAACCGCCGAAATTTCATTCTTCCCGCTCTTGCCGATAAGCACGACCTCATCCTCCACTTTCGCCCCGACCCCGGTTACGTCAATAGTTATCATGTCCATAGATACACGTCCCAAAACGCGGCAATGTTTTCCGCGAACAAGCACTCTGCCAATGCCCGAAAGGCGACGAGAATACCCGTGCCAGTATCCAACGGGACACACCGCGATGATTGAATCACGGACAAGCGTCTCGGTGCAATCGTATCCGATCTTTGAACCTTTCGGCAATTTTTTGATTTCCGAAATAACAGTTTTCCACGAAAGCGCGGGTCTAAGTTTGACAGCGTCTTTCAGGTACACCTCCGCTTCCGCCGATGGCCATAGACCATAGAGTCCGATTCCGATGCGTACCATGTCAAAATGCGATTCGGGAAACAGCATAACTCCACCAGTCGCCGCCGCGTGCGATATAAATGAAAACTTTTCAATCTTTAGCGCGCTCCGCCACTTTTCAAATTCCATAAGCTGATTGTTCGTGTACGCCGGAAAAGCAGGATTTTTCGCGGAAGCAAAATGCGT
>CAYJSB010000097.1:0-2554 GCA_964372805.1 uncultured Candidatus Saccharibacteria bacterium
CTCCAGTCAAAGCGCGAGGAGCAACACCAAACTTCGCCGTACCTTGATTGTAGAGTTGCGCCACCTCCCCCGCCGACAGCACGCGGTTGTAGATGCGGACTTCGTCGAGGAAGCCGTTCCAATATTCGCCTCCGGAGTTTCTTCTAGCCAATTCAAAGGCCGAAGTATTTGTTACATTTAAAGTAGTTGAATCATATGAACAGCTTGCGGTGCAGGATTTGGTCACTCCATCGAAATATAAACTTATTCCATTTGTAACTCCTCGATTAAGCGTTACGACCATATGATGCCAAGCATTGTTTGATAAGTTAGTCACCCCAAATTGGGGTACAATAGATGTTACACCGTCACTAATAGAGAATCTAAAAGTAGTATTATTCAATATCTCAAGACGATAATAGCCAGTGCTAGTTTTATTGACTAATCCTTTATTGGCGTTCGCGGAAGTTTTGAGCCACATACTAATACTTATCGGATTAGTTCCGAGATCAAGTACATTACCCATATTCACATAATCATTCACACCGTCAAAGTTTCCCCCCTGCCCAATCTTCCCCGGCGCGAAGAAGGTGGAGGTGGAAATATTGACAGCATTACCATGATTTCCCTGCCCGCTCACATCGCGAATCGTCCCGCCCGCTACGTCCTTCCCATCAAACGTCCAGTAGCCGACCAAGCCAATGTTATTTCCCGGCACGCGTATGGTGCCTATGGTGGCGGAGTGAAGAGAGAAAGGAAAAATGAAAAGCGAAATTGAAATTAGTAAAAATAGGTAGAAACTGATTGAAATTGAAATAGAGAAACTGGTGGAAATTGGTGGAAATTGGTGGAAATTCATTGGAATAAGAAGAGATTGAGAGAAATTGATTGAGATAGATAGAGAAATTGGTAGAAACTGCTAGAAATTTATGGAAATTTGTTGAACTAAGAGTTGTTTTTTGCTTTATATGTTCCGGCAATAAAATTGTTTAATTTAAGCGAAAGCGTCCCGGCTATTGACTTGAAGTTCGTATACAGCTTTTCATCTATTTTACCTCTTTCCTTGAGCAGTTCCAACCAATAATTTCAATGAGTTTCTAAAACCCGCATTTTCTAATCTCTTATCTCTATTCTCTAATCTCTTTTCTCGTTATCCCCAGAAGGCCTTGACTTTATAAAACAGTTTGCTAGTATCCGTGTACAAACGGCTTCGGCCTCGGTCCGTCGCAAGACGGATCATACATCGAAAAGCGGTCATTTCTCCACAAGGGCAATGATCGCTTTTTTGATTTCTGAAAAGTTCTTCTCATGTACTACCCCGATTTTGTCCACTAACCTCTTCCCATCAATCAGCCGTATTTGAGAAAGTATGGCACTGTTTTCGATAGCATTTCCAAAAATTACTTTTGCATAATATGGACCTTTCTTAATCTTGCCTGTGAGCGGTATCGCCCCAAAAATCTCGTTATTGAATTTTCTTAATAAAGAACGGGTCTATAAAAGTCTTCCCCTTTGCCATCTTGCTCAAACCCTACATTGACACCGAGCGAACACCACCATACTTCCCGTTCATGAAAGAACACCGCGGGTTTTCGCTGGTTAATTTTCTTTTTCTTGTCATTCCACGCATCAAAATCCTTTTCCATCATTCAATTTTAACATAGTTCCGCTCCTATCAAATGTCTTCCCCCGCGGACGCGTGGACGGTTTGCACTGCAAAAGAAAGTAGAAATGGATTTCTGATCATTGAGGTATGCAATTCTTACGCCAGTTCGCTTCCATGTAATTGGCTCCGATGCTGGTTGCTGAACGTATCAGTTGAGAGAGCAGTGGTATAACAAGGGGTTTTCGGGGAAACTGATTGCAAAAGATAATGACATCTTCTCCAAATATACTTGTGCGCTCTTCTAAATTGTATTTGTTTGAAGAACTGGTCATTGGAAATTGATTGGAAATTGCAAAATTGGAAATTGAAAATTTATTATATAGTTATTCACAGCCGCGCTTGACATTAGCTTTACACTTGCTATCATACTATCATTCTCTACGAAAAAGACCCTTATGGAGTTCCGTCTCCATCGGGGGTTTTTTCTTTTTTGGCCTGCAAAATTGCGCACTGATCGTTAATATACGAAATAGGAACATTAGTCCTTTTAAGAAGTATCGAACACTTTTCGGGAAGCGCTGGAGACACTACGGCACTGATTTTATTTTTCTTTTGCAAAAATTTTACGAGACCGGCATAGTCGCAGTAGCTTGCCACAATAATCGCTTTTACAAAATTATTTTCATATGCATCGCACGCGGCCTGAAGAACGAGGTCCGCGTCGCAATTACCTTTCGGTTTTCCGGTGGTAATATCATAAATGACTTCTTTAAAAACGAGAATAAATCCTGACTTTTGCAGATATGCATACAAATCTTTGTACTTTGGAATGAGCCCGATAAAAATATAGGCGCGGGACACATGGTATTTGTCGGTCAGCCACACCCGGAATCGGGCGTAATCAAGTGCCCAGCCAATGGCAGTTACTGTGGTATGGAGATTCGCGCCGTCTATGTAAGCATAATTATT